>JAFEEJ010000217.1 GCA_018241145.1 Pseudomonadota bacterium
GCGACAACGCGACCAGGCTGATCCTCGCGACCGATGCCGGTTACGGATTCCTCACGCGCTTCGAGGGTCTGCTGGCGAACAAGAAAGCCGGCAAGCAGGTCATCAACATGGATGCCGACGCGCGCGTGCTGGCACCCGCGTACGTCAACGATCCGGCACGCGACCGCATCGTCGCGGTGACGACCGAAGGACACCTGCTGATGTTCTCGGTCGCCGACCTGCCGGAACTCGAACGCGGCCGCGGCAACAAGCTGGTCGAGATCCCCAAGGCCAAACTGCAGTCGGGCGAAGAACGCGTCGCCGGCATCGCGGTGGTCGCGGAAGGTTCGGGCGAGGTCACCCTGTACGCCGGCCAGCGCAAGCTCACCCTGAAGTGGGCCGACCTCGTGGAATACGGCGGCACCCGCGCGCAACGCGGTGGCCTGCTGCCGCGCGGCCTGCGCCGCGTCGAGCGTATCGAAACGACGGGCTGATCGATCGTGCGCTGGCCCATCCGGATCGTTGTCGCGTTGCTGCTGGCGGTCATCTTCGTCGTGGCGATCGCCTGGGCGCTGCTGGCGGGAAGCGTGCCGGCACGTGAAGGCACGCTCGCGCTGCGGGGCCTGTCGGCGCCGGTGACGATCGTGCGCGACGCGCGCGGCTCACCCGCGATCACCGCGGGCAGCCGCAGCGATCTCGCCTACGCGCTCGGTTTTCTGCACGGGCAGGAACGCTTCTTCCAGATGGACCTGCTGCGCCGCAACGCGGCCGGCGAGCTGTCGGAACTGGTCGGCGGCGCCGCATTGAAGGTCGATGAACGCCACCGCATGCATCGCTTCCGCGCGCTGGCGCGCGTGGAACTGTCGAAGTTGCCCGCCTCCGAACACGAGTTGCTGGACGTCTACACGCAGGGGGTCAATGCGGGCCTGCATTCGCTGCGCGCGCGGCCCTGGGAATACCTGTTGCTGCGCGCGACACCCGAGGATTGGCGCAGTGAAGATTGCATCCTTGCCATCGATTCGATGTTCCTCGACCTCAACCAGGACGGCGAGAACGAGCGGGAATTGAACATCGGGCGGTTGCGCGCGGCGGTGCCTCGCGCACTGGCGGATTTCCTGCTCGCGCCCGATCCGGTCTGGGAAGCACCGCTGCAGGGCGACGCCGATGCGCCGGTTGCCATGCCGGATGCGGCGGTCTTCGATTTGCGGAGGCGCGACCCATCGGACGCAGTGTCGGGGCTATCGACGGAGCAAGGCGTCGCTGCGATCGACGCCGCACAACCTGCCGACAGCGGCATCGGCAGCAACAGCTTCGCGGTCGCCGGCGCACTCACGGGTGGCGGCGCGCTTCTGGCCAACGACCCGCACCTGGCCCTGCGCGTGCCGAACCTCTGGTATCGCGCCTCCATGCGCTATCCCGATCCCGCGGATCCATCCCGCGTGCTCGCATTGAACGGGGTCACGTTGCCCGGCGTGCCCGCGCTGGTGATCGGCAGCAACGGTTCCATCGCCTGGGGATTCACCAACACGGAAGGCGACTGGATGGACTGGGTGCGCGTGCAGCGCGACCCGAAGGATGCGCGGCGCTACAAGACCGCGAACGGCTGGGCCACGATCGAACGCCACGACGAAGTGATCCACGTGCACGGTGCGCCCGACCGGCACCTGCTCGTCGAGGACACGATCTGGGGCCCGATCATGGGCAAAGACGTCGACGGCACGCCGCTGGCGCTGGCGTGGATCGCGCAGTCTCCGCTCGCGTTGAATCTCAATCTGCTCAAGCTGGAAACCGCGCGCAGCGTCCGCGACGCGCTGGCATGGGCGCCCGCGATCGGCATCCCGCCGCAGAACCTGCTGGTCGCCGATGCGAAGGGACATGTCGGCTGGCGCGTGGCCGGCAGTGCGATTCCGTTGCGCGCGGGGTTCGATCCCGCCGCGCCGGCGGACTGGAGCCGAGCAGGCACCGGCTGGATCGGTTATGCGAGCGACGCGCAGATCCCGGTCATCCTGGACCCTCCGGGCGACAGGCTGTGGACCGCCAACCAGCGCATCGTCGACGGCAGCGACCTGGATCTCCTAGGCAACGGTGGCTACGACCAGGGCGCGCGCGCGCAGCAGATCCGCGACGATCTCGCCGCGCGTTCGCATTTCGGGCCGTCCGACATGCTGGCGATCCAGCTCGATGACCGCGCGTTGTTCCTCGCGCGCTGGCAGAAGCTGCTGCTGGACGTGCTCGCGAACACGCGCGATCCGGAGTTGCTGGCGCTCAAACCGTATGTCGAGCAATGGCAGGCGCGCGCGGCCGCCGACAGCGTGGGCTATCGCATCGTGCGGAGGTTCCACGACCAGGTATGCAGCGACGCGCTCGCCACATTCGCCACGCTGGCGAAGCGGAAGGCCGCGGATTTCGAGTGGCCCTCCTCCGACAAGGGCGAATACGCGGTGTGGACGATGGTCTCGCGCCGGCCCGCATGGTTGCTGGATCCGCATTACCCGAGCTGGGATGCGCTGCTGGAGCATGGCGCCGCGCAGGTCGCCGAAGAACTGGCGAAAACGCCCGGGCCGCTCGCGTCGAAAACCTGGGGCGCGTTCAACCGCGCGAAGATCGATCACCCGTTGTCGGTCGCGCTGCCAGGCTTCCTCGCGCGCTTCGTCGACATGCCGCACGCGCCGCAACCCGGCGACCGCGACCTGCCGCGGGTGCTGCATCCGGCCATGGGTGCTTCGCTGCGCCTGGCCGTGACGCCCGGCGACGAGGCGCACGGCATCCTCGAAATGCCATCAGGCCAGGCCGACAACCCATTGACGCCATGGTTCGGCGCAGGACATGAAGACTGGATGCGGGGCGCAGCCGCTCCCCTGCTGCCCGGGCCGGCGAAATACCGGATGACGCTGGTGCCTGCGCGCTGACGAAACGTCAAAAACGCAACCGGGCGTCCAATGGACGCCCGGTGATCGCAAAACAACGGCTGGGTGCGCGCGAACCTGGGGGCTAATTCACGCCCAGCGAATTGATGAATCCATCCACGTCGTCGGTGTAAGCCGATGAAGTGCCAAGATCCTCGTTGATCTCGGCGTGGCGCAACTGCATTGGCACGAGCTTCACGCGTCCACCCAACGATTTGACCTTGTCGGCGTAAGCCGAAGCCTGATCACACGAGTTTGCGCGCATCGTCGAACACACCAGCAGCATCGGCGGCGGCGCGCTGGTCAACCGGAGCGTGGGCGAGGCTTCCTGCCACAGCTTCTGGTCGTTGCCGAATACCTGATCGTAAAACCTCGCGTGTTGCGAACTCATGATGCTGACCACGTTGTAGGCCGCGCTGTCCAGCGCGATGGTGCCGAGCCACGGTTTGGCACCCGCGCTCTGCCAGATCGAGGGTACCGACGACAGCAAGGTAACCAGGTGTGCGCCTGCGGAATGTCCCATCACGACGAAGCGCGAAGAATCCCCGCCCCAATCTGCCGCGTGCTGCTGCGCATAGGCCAAGGCGTGCGCCACATCATCGGCTTCGGTCATCACTCCAACCTGCGGCACCATCCTGTAGGCGGGAGAGATGAATATGAAACCCTTGGGCAGGAAATAGTCGATCTTGTTCTGCACCACGCGGGGGGAGGCCTTGTTTCCGATCATCCATGCCCCGCCGTGCACCATGAAGATCACCGGCGCATTGTGTGCGTTCGACGGAATGTACACGTCCATCACCTGCATCGGGTCGGACCCATAGGCGACGTTCTGGACCAGTCGCGCACCGGCAGGCAGGGTGATCGGCTTTCTTTCGCCCTGCCCCTGCATACCGCGACCGCCTTGCATTCCGCGGCCCATTCGTTGCCCGAAGAAACCCTGCATGGCCAGCGCCGAGGTAGAGATCACGATACCGAGCAGAACCACCGCGGTCGCGAGCTTGGAAACCGGGGACATCAGCATAATCCGCTCCTTCGATTGCGCTGACGGAATAGTCGCGGCAAAGCATAGCACCCGCTTCCGCATCGGGAAGCGAATGCGATCCCCCCGAACTCAGGCGGCATTCAGGGCAAATATTTCGCGTGGAAAATCTCGCAGCCGCCGCGGGGGTTGTGCACGTAGCGGTTGCGGCCATCCAACGGCATGATCTTCGGACCCCAGGGATTCGCGGTGCCGATGAACAATCCATACGGCGTCGAGGCGATCGTGCGCATGCCCATGTTGTAGGGATTGCCCATTCCGTTGGTCGTCACCGGAACCCAGTTTTCCCCGTCTCGACTTCGGTAGAGGTCGAATCCGGCACCGTATTCCAGGATGTTCTGCGGGCCCACCCGCCCAATCACGTTCGACAATGCGCTCGGCCAGCGGCTGCGATTGACGTAGCCCAGTGTGCTGCTCCATTCAAATGTGCCGAGGTAGAGCCAGCCGTCATGCTCGCACATGCGCCAGAAATAACCATTGAAGTAATTGTCGAATCCCGAATAGCGGCCCGACAACGGCTCCTTGTGGCCATCCGGCGTGTCACGCGGGTCGCCGACGATGAGGTCCCAGGACAGATCCTCGTTCAATCGGATCAATTCCGATGCGCCCGGTCCGATTTTATTGGCGTGATCGATGCCTCCGCCCTGGATGCCCGTACCGATGTACAGCGCGCCCTTGAACGGGTACAGGGTCATGCCGCACTGGTTCAGGCTGCCGCGATAGGCGCCGTTGGTCAGGATGCGCTCCCAGTGGTACGGCGGCTCCCCCTCGCAGGTACTGCGCCACAGCTGGAACCCACTGTGGTTGAGCGTGCTCACATACAGGTGATCGCCCCATGCGACGCATTCGAGCAACGAAAGGTTGGTGACGTCGCCGAACCCGAAACCGCTGACCGGTTGCCAATCGCCATTCTCGGGCGTGCGACTCTCGTACACCACCGAATGGCCTGAAATGTTGGTGTTGCCGCCGCGCGAACCGACCGGAGTCGTGTACATGCGACCCTTGAAGGACACCATCGAGCGTATGGTCGTTACCGGCAGCCCGCAAAGACCGGGTTCGCATGTCACCCGGAAGTTGCGGCCATCGTCGGTGGACATGATGATCGGCCCCGGTCCGCGCGCCGGGCACCAGGTGCTGATGTAGAGCCTTTCCGGTTCGGATTCGGAACTGCGGTGCAGTGCAATGGCGCGGTAGCTGATGTCGCGTGGAATCCTGCGCCCGTCACTGCCGATGATCCACGGTGACTTGAACACCCGGTCCCATTGGTCCGCGCTGGGATCGTAGGCCCAGATCTCGGCACGCAAATCGAGATCGAATGGATCGAGCGGGCATTGGATAGGCCATACGTCGAAGTTGAGGTTGAGGCGCAAACGCATCAATGCGAAATTGCCGCGCATCGTGGTCACGTACAACCGGTCCTTGTACCAGGCCATCGAATGCGCATAAGCATTCAGGCCGTCGCCGAAACCTTCCTTGGCGATCAGCCGGAAGTCTGACCTGCGCAACCCGCGCCGGATACCCAATCGGTTTGTCTTGATCATGGCATTCACATTGCCGCCAGTACGGCAGCGAGTTGCGTGGCGGCTTCCTCACGCGAGCCGAAGGGCCCGAGCCGGCCGCCTTCGCGCAGCGAACAGTACCAGCCATCGTCGATCATGTAGAAGCGGTCACTCTGGAAATAGGCGCGGGTGTCGTTGGGGCGGCGGACGTTGCGAGGTTCGTTCTCGATGCTTTCCCAGAAACTGTTGCACAGGCCGATCAGTTCTTCCGTGCGCGACACGGGGAAGAAATGTCCCGCTCCGCGCATGAGCTGGAATTCGGCCTGTGGCCAGACCTTGCACAGCTCATCGCCGGTACGGCGCGCGTGCGAACTGTCGCCGTAGATGGCGAAAATCGGAAAATCGAATTTGCGCAATTCGTCGTCCTCCAGTGATCCACCATCCAGGAAATCCGCTTCGGCAGTGGTCGTTGACAGCAACTTCAGCCATTGTGCCGCCGTGTGGCGACCGAATTTGACCATTACCGGTCCGAACAACCCCATCAACTCCTCCGGCACCGGTTGCTCGCTCAGCCGCAGCTTCGCCATCACCCCGAGCAACCGGAAACCGAAATGGGGATTGTCCGTATCCAGATCGATGCCATACCGTTGCAGCACCGGGCGGATCACCTGCCCGCGCGCCCACGTACCGGGCGTCGTGCGCACGCCCAGCAGCCCCGGGACATGGCTGTCGGCCAAGACCAGGCTGCGCACCGCGCCCGGGTGGCGCCGGGCATGATGCAGTGCTACCAGGCCCCCGAAACTGTGTGCGATGAAGTGCGCTTCGGCAATGCCGAGGTGATCGAGCAGTCCACTGACATCAAGCGACAGATCCGCGGGCTTGTAGCCGCTCGGCGTGACATCCGAACCGCCGTGTCCACGCAGATCGAGCAGTGTCACCCGGAACCGTTTGGAGAATTCGGGGGCGTACTGGAAATACCAGAACGCCAGGTTCGACGCCAAACCATGCACCATCACCAGGTTTTCGCGCGCAGTCGCGTCTCCCACCTGGAGATAGTGCAGGCGCACCCCGTTGACGAGGGCCTTTGGCATTAAACACTCCGATTGGCCCGGGTTATTCCATGTAGCCCAGCATCTGCAGTTGATCCATCAACTGCTGCCTTTCTTCGGCATCCATGGTTTCGCCGCGCTCTTCCTTGACGCTGCCTCGTGTGGCTTCGCCGATTTCCAGTGGATGCTTCGCCCGGTAATCCTCGGTGAACATTGCGGTCGGTACCTTCCCTTCCAGATCCGACGGCACGGGCAAACCAAGGCTGTACAGCAAGGTGGAAGTCACGTCGGTGATGTGCCGGCGGCCCAACACCTTGCCGGCTTCGATGCCGGGTCCCCACGCCAGGAACACGCCATCGGGATGATGCGTGCCGATCACGTAGTCGCGCGGCTGCACCACCGGCTGGAGGTTTCGTACCGACACGAAACCGAAATCCCGCAGCACCAGCTGCAGGTCCGGCGCGTCGTCCATGGCCGAACCGGGGAACACGTCCTCGCGGGTGTGGATCTCGCTGATGATGCGTTCGCCGGTTTCCGGATCCTTGAGGTCCTCGAGATCGCGGATCAGCTGCGTCCGCACCTTGTCGTAATCCTTCGGATCGATGCCGGTTTCGCCGGGTTTGCGCGCCACCCGAATGGTGATGCCGTTGGACGAGGGCGTGCGGCAATAAGCCGTGGTCTTGCTCCAGTCCAGGAAGGCAAAATTGGTGCTGTCGCGCCGCTTGCCCGCTTCGCCTTCGGGCAGCTCCTTGAAGTGCACGTAGCCCTTCTCGGCGAGCCAGGCGTTGATGCGCACGACCTCGGTCGAGCCGGTGAACCCGTGATCGGAAGCGAAGAACACCTGCACGTTCGGGCCAGCTTCCTTCACCAGGTTCTCGATGAAACCGTCGAGCTGGCGGTAGTAGCTCAGCGAAAGCTCGCGCATGCGCTGGTGGAATCCGGACAGTTCGCCATGCTGCAGATTGGGATCCACGTAGGGCCACGCCTGATGCTGCAGCTTGTCCACGCCGTCGAACAGGATCGCCATCAGGTCCGGCCGGTCCTCGCGCATCAGGTGTTCCGCGACCTTGAACCACTGTTTCTCGCGCGGCAAGTGATAACGCACCCAGTTTTCGCGATCCTCGTCGCTCAACTCATCGACCGATTGCTTTTCCCGCTCGAAATCCCATGCGAGTTCCTGCGGATCGAATTCCGGTATCGCCTTGACGCGCTCGTAGATGTTTTCCGGATACGAATTCCGGCGCAGGTGCCGCCACGGGATGAAACCCGGCACGATGACCCCGTTGAGTTCGGACGGCGGCGGCGCGGTGAAGGGGAAGTTCAACGCGCACACGCTCTTGCCCTGCCGGCTGGCGATCGACCAGATGGTCTCGACGCGGCAATCGCGCGCGTCGTACAAGGTGAAGTAGACATCGTCGCCCTGCTCCTCGGCGCGGATGAAGTCGTACACGCCGTGGTACCCCGGTCCGCGGCCGGTCATGAGCGATACCCAGGCGGGCGGCGTCAGCGGATTCGGCGTCGAACGCAATTTGGCGCGGCTGCCTTCGGCATAGATGCGCGCCATGAAAGGCATGACCGGCTCGCCGCCGTTCGCCGATTTGGTCAAATCGTCAAGGACGGTGAACGTTGCGCCATCCATGCCGATGAAAAGGGTACGTACGCTCATGCCGAGGCTCCTTTTGCGTCCAGGCGGGATGCGATGAAATCGGCGAATTGCCCGAGGGAGACATCCCCGATGTAACTGCCGTCCTTCATCAGCAGGTCCTGGAATCCGAAACGGGTTTCATAGGATTGATCAAGTGCGACACAAAGCTGGATGATGTCGATGGAGGTGAATCCGAGATCGCCGGCGACCAACGTTTCGGACGCGAATTTCGTGCCGGGATCGAGACCCCAGTCCTGCGTGAGGTCGACCGCGACGGCGGTGACGGTATCGATGGGTGTGTCCTTCTTCAAATTGCTCATGCTTGCGCCTCGAATTGTTGTGCCGCGAGCGTGCCAACCGCAATGATGGCGGCTCCGCGTTTGTCAATGGTAACCGCGACGGTTCCCGCCTCGTGTGCGACTTCGCACACCCTGAAATCCGGATCGGCGGCCACGATCCGGAAAGCCCACGGTTCTCCCCTCAGGCCGGTGCCGAGACATTTCGACGCCGCCTCCTTGGCGCACCACAGACGCAGCACGCGCTCTGCCCGCTCGTCGCCGTCAAGACCGGCGACAAACGGCTTTTCTTCCGCTGCCAGCGAATCCACCACCAGGTCGGGGCGCTGCAGTTTGCCCATGCGTTCCAGGTCGACACCGACCGGCTGATCCGGGGCCGCCACCGCGGCCATGCACGAAACCGCGTCATGCGCCAGTGATACACGAGGCGCCTCGATCAGCGATTCGCGCCACCAGCCATCGACGAAGGGCGCGCCGGTTTCATCATGTCCGACTTCGATATCGGCAGGATACAACAGCTGTCCGGTGCATTCGTAGACCCAGTGTCGCACGGCTTCCTTGATGGCGGCGCGACCGGTCAGCCATTCGCGCCGGCGCGGCAATGCCGCCTGCGCCAACTCCCGCCATTCCTCGCGCTCCGCCGCGCCGAGCAACACATGCGCAAGCACACGCGCGCAGATGCCGCCGGATTGCAGGAACAGTTTCTCGCCCAGCAACGGCACTTCCCACAGGCTTACATCTGCCGCCGGGGAAGCAGCGGGCGCGCCGAGCATGCCGATGCCCGGATGCGTGCGCAGCGCGTGGTACGTCGGCGGGACACGGAAGAACAGGTTGCCCAACTCGTGGACCCGCATCAGTACCCGGCCCTCTCCGTCGATGCAATCGAACTGCCAATTGCGCAGCGCGGCGATATCGTCGTTGTCCGGATCGGCCGGCTTCTGGCGCGCGCGCATCACGATGCCGTCGCGTTCGGCCGGGCACGGTTCGTACAACTCGATGCGCCCGATCGTGGAGGGGAAGGAATGAAATTCCGGACCCACATACTGGAGCAACCAGTACGGCACCACCTGGCTCAAGGCATCCAGCAACACGGGATTCAGTATCAACCATGGTGTATGGCCAGGTTCGAAAAAACCGGCCAGGCTGACGTCGTTGAGTACGACGTCAATGCCGCCTTCGTCCCAGGCGCCGATGGTGCGCATGCTCTGGAACATCGGCCCATGGAACATTGCAAAGCGCCCGGGTATGTACGTGGGCGGATCGCCATTCCAGACGCGGGGTTCGCGCAAGGGCACGACCGGCTCCAGTTTGAAGTCGCGCGAGAATGAAAATTCGCCGGTTACCACCACCCCGCGGGGCGTAATCACGGATGCGCGGTAACGGCCTGCCTCGCGGTCGAGCACTTCCGCGCGCACCTCGATGTCCAGCACGCCGTCGTCGAGCGTGATCCAATCGAAGGCATGCACGTTTTCGATCACGCTGACATCGGTACGCCCCGCCAGCAACGCGCAGGCCTCCGCCATGAGTTCCATGCTGACCATGAACGGCACGCAGGCGAGCCCGCGCAACGATGGGTCCGCTGCCGAAACGGGGCCCGATAACACGTGGTCGCGGATGAACCGGTCGTTGTCGAGTGATACCCGGCACACGGCCACGACATGGTCGTGGTCATGCTCTAGAACGGTGTCCAGCAGCGGCGTGGCGCTGTCATTGGCGTGGGTGGATCGCGGCTCGGCATCGAGCCCTGCGGCCTCCGACCATCCGGCCCCGTCCTCGTCGCTGACATCGTTGGCACTGATGTCCTCGAAATCACCTAGCGCAGCGCGGGAAGCACTCGCAGTCGCGACGGAGCTGCCGGCCCGGGACGACGCCACCAACTCGCCGATGCGCTCGCGATCCGCCGGCGCGAGTCGTACCATCGGCATCGTATTGTCGAGCAGCGGAGGACGCGGTTTCGCCTTGCGATTGTCGAGGTCGATCTGCATGATCTCGCGCGCGGCATACAGTTTGTCCGGCGTGCTCCAGCGACCGAGCGCGTACAACCATGCAAGCACGAACAGCAGTTGTTCGACGCCGCTGCGCCCGCGAACATTGGTCGGCAAGGCAAGGAAATCGCGCCCGCCCAAAATGTCGTTGACGAAGGAAACCAGATTCCCGGAAGGGCCGACTTCCAGGAAAATCCTGACGCCGTCATCGTGCATCTTCCCAATCGTCTCGCGGAAGCGCACCTTGCGCGACCACTGCAGGGCGGCCAGTTCGCGCATTTTCTGCGGTTCGTCCGGGAAACGGGCCGCCGTGGCACACGAATACAACGGCACCTCGGGTCGACCGACCTTGATGTGCTTGTAGCAGTCCAGATAGACCGCAGCGGCGGCGTCGAACGCAGGCGTGTGATAGCCCCGGTCGAACGGCAATCGCATGCAGATGCCACCTTGTTTGGTGAACCTCTGTTCGATTTGGTCTATCGCTTCAACAGGCCCGTAAAGCACCTGCTGGTTGTTGCAATTGTCCATCGCGACTTGCACTTCACCGCCCTGGGAGGCGATTTCCGCCTCGATCAGTTCCAGCGGCAGCGCACCGACCGTCAACAATGCGCCGGTAGGGATCCGATCGGTTTTCAGCAGTTCTTCGTATGCCACGCAGTGCCTGACGATGGCGTCCGCGAGTTCGGCGCCGCTGCTCACATTGGCTCCGGAGGCTGCCAGTGCCGCGGATTCTCCCGAGCTGTGCCCCACCATCACATCCGGCTTCACGCCGAGCGCGTTCAACAAATCGAACATCGCCATGCCGCCGATGAACGCCGCCTCCGAGCCGGCATCCAGTTCGTGCAGGCGCTTGTCCAATTCGACGCGGCGTTCGGGCGTGGCTTCGCTGGTGGGAAACACGACGTCGGTGCGGGTTTGTCCCTCGGGCAAATCATGCAGGCTGTGCCAGAAATCCAGCCAATGCTGCACCTGCGGGAACAGCGCGAGGTCGGCAAACATGCCCTGGTATTGAGAACCTTCGCCGGGAAAGGCGAAACCGAGCTTGGCATCGGTGCGGTGCTGGCTGTATATCACGCGCGCACGGCTCGTTTTGCGCGTGGGCGTTCCCTTGCGGACCGTGCCGATCGCCTGGGCGGCACTGGTTGCCAATTCCGTCGTGTCGCGGGCCAGAATCGCGACGCGATGTTCATCCGCCCGGTCCTCGCGCGCGAGCGCAACCGCAACTTCGGCCAGGCTCCATTGCTCGTTGGCCGAAAGGGCGTCGACCAGTCGCTCCAGCTTTTCCACCAAGGCTTCGGCGGTTCCCGCCGACAACACGCAAAGCTCGACTGGCCATGACGTGAAACTGCCCGGCGCACGTGCCTCCGGCGGCGCCTGCTCGAGGATCGCGTGCGCATTGATGCCACCGAAGCCGAACGAGTTCACCGCGGCACGGCGTGCGGTCCCGGGGCGCGCCATCCACGGCGACGTGCGCGTGTTGACGTAGAACGGGGTGTGCTCGATGCCGAGCTGCGGATTGATTTCTTCGCACAAGCTCGGCGGCAGCACGCGATGGTGCAGTGCCAGCGACATCTTGATCAGCCCCGCGATGCCCGCACCGGGAATGCAGTGGCTGATCATCGATTTGACCGAACCCAATGCCTTGACGCCGATATCCGTCTTGCGTTCCCCGAATACGCTCTTCAACGATGCGATTTCGGTCTGGTCGCCGAGCGGGATCCCGGTGCCGTGCGCCTCGACCAGCCCGATGGTCGCGGGATCGATGCCGGTAAGTTCGTACGCGCGGCGGATCGCCAATGTCTCTCCATCCTGACTGGGTGCGAGCAGCCCGGCACCCTTGCCGTCACTCGAGTGCCCCACGCCCCGCAGCACCGCATACACACGGTCGCCGTCGGTGATCGCGTCGTCGAGGCGCTTCAGCACCACCACCCCGAGGCCTTCACCGAGCAAGGTGCCGTCGCTGCCCTTCTCGAACGGTCGCACCCGTCCGCGCGCACTGAGCGCGCCGAGTTGGGTGAAACTGGTGGTGACATCCGCTGGCAACGTCGCGTTGACGCCGCCAGCCAGCATCATGTCGCTGCGTCCGCAGCGCAATTCGTCGGCAGCCGCGGCAACCGCCAGCAACGACGATGCGCACGCAGCATCCAGCACGTAATTCGGACCGCGCAGGTTCAAGCGGTTCGCGATGCGGCCAGTCATCATGTTCGGCACCAGGCCCGGCGCATTGTCGGCGGTGGTTGGCGGCAGTTTCCTGCGCAGGATTTCCCGAACTTCGGCCAGCGCCTCGTCGCCCATGTGCGGCAACGCGGTGCGCAGCAGATCCATCGTCTGGTCCAGCACGATGTTGTTCTGGATCACCGTGACCTGGCCACGGTGCAGGTATGCGCTGTGCCCGAGCACGATGCCGGTGGCGTGATGATCCGCATCCGGCCGCAGGTAACCTGCATCCGCCAACGCATCGCGCGCTACGCGAAGCGCAAGGTACTGATCGGTTTCGCCGCCATCGACCGAATTCGGCATGATGCCGAATTCGCGCGGATCGAAACGATAGAGATCCTTCAAGAATCCGCCGCGTTGGGTACGGATACGGCCCGCGGCGAGATAGCGCTCCGCGCCCCAATCGGGCACGGGCTCGCTGATCGCATCGACGCAATTGAGGATGTTGTTCCAGTAGCTGGATAGATCCGGCGCCTCCGGAAAGATGCAGGCCATGCCGATGATTGCGATCGGCGCGGGGGCCTCGTGCGGCGTCTTCGCGGGCTTCATGCCATCGCTCCGCGCGCGATGCCCGCGGTGCCTCCGAACCGGTTCAGGGCTGCGCTGGCGATGCTGTCCAGTTCCTCGATCGTCATTACCGGGTTGCCTTCGTCGTCCAGGAACGTGACGTTGCCTCGGATCAAATTCGGATCCTCGGTTTCGACACGTTCGTATTCCATGTGCAGGTGGGTCGGGAACTGCTCGCGATGACGCGTCACCCGGCCGAAACGGGCCGGCAACGCGGCCTCTTCGCGGAAGGCGCGTGACCACAGCCACGCCATTTGCGCAGCGGCGTCGAGCAACGCCGGATCGAATGCCCATTGCGTGGCGACAACGCCGTCGGCCATCCACTGCGATGGATGCGATACACGTACCCGTGCGCCCGCGCCGCCGCGCGACAACCCTTCGATCTTCTCGATCACGCGAAAACGCGGCCCGTGGAACAACCATTCGTCGTAGGCCTTGGCCACGCTCAGCGATTGCTCGCGGTGACGGCCCTTTTCCATCGGAACGCTTTCCGGCAGATCCTGCGCCAATCGCAGGACCGCACGGTAGTGCGTCATCATGCGTCCCGGCGCGAGTTCGCTCTGCAGCTGCGCGGTCACCTCGAAGCCTTCACTGCTGCCGTAAGGCGGCGGCTGGACGAAGACCCGGAGCATGCGCGGTTTCGATTCCAGTTCCACGCCCTTCATCAGTTTGTGTTCGCGTACTTCCACGACCCGCCAGCCCGGCCAAAGCAAACGCCCTGCCTCCGCCATCATTTCCAGCGCGGCGGCAGCCGGAAGCACCTGTTTGCCGTCGAGCATGTGCTCGTCGAGATAAAGGTGCCGCGCACGGTCGAGGTCGACGGGGACGATGCGCTCTCCGGTCGGTTGCGCCTGCGGCGTCGTCGCGCCCAACAAGGGCTCGGTCGCGGCAGCGTCCGATGCCGGCACCGTGACGGCCGCGCCATCGACGCGGATCGCGCCGAGCTCTTCCTCGCGCGTGTCCCAGGCGGCTTCGCCGCAGACGACCTCGACCGGCGTACCGGCTTCGCGGGTCAATTCCTCGCGGAACAACTTGCGGCCGAGCTCCGCGGTGACCAGCTTGACGCCGAAGCTGGCGAATTTGGCCTCGGTTTCCGCCGTGACCATGCCCGCGCCGAACTTGGTGGCGCCCCACGGGCCCCAGCACAAGGCGCTGACCGCCACGCGTTCGCCCCAGCGTGCCTGGAGTGCCACGCACAGGCGATTCATCAGTTCGTTGGCGCAGGCATAGTCGGATTGACCGCTGTTGCCGTAACGCCCTGCCACCGAGCTGAACACGATGAAAAACTTCAACGCGGACGGATCAAGGTGCTTTTGCAGCAGCAACAACCCCATGATCTTGGTTTCCACGACCCGTGACCAGCTGTCGCCGGTTTTGTCGGCGAGCAACTTGTCCTCGATGATGCCGGCGCCGTGCACCACGCCCGATACCGGACCGTGTCGCTGCGCGATGTCCTGCAGCAGCTTGTGCACGCTTTCCTCGTTGTTGACGTCCGCCGCGATGTATTCGACCGTCGCACCGCCCGCCGAGAGGTCGGCGATGTTGGCGTGCATCTCGCGCTGCGCCAGTACATCGGACACGCGCTTCTGGATTTCGCGCGGATTCAACTTGAGGCGGCCGGCGCGCACTTCGGCGACGAAATGGTCGCGCAGCGCCTTCGCATCGACGAGCTCCGCCGTCCCGGAGGATTCCGCTTCCAGCGTACTGCGCCCGGTCAAGATCAGCTTGTTGCCCGGGCGTGCAAGCCCGCGCAGCGTTTCCGCGGTGATGCCACGCGCGCCGCCAGTGGCGAGCACCACCAGATCGTGCAGGCCGGCCTCGCGCGCGCGATCGGCCACTACCTGTTCGGCTTCGCTGCGAAACACCGTCC
Organism: Pseudomonadota bacterium; assembly: GCA_018241145.1. Classification (GTDB taxonomy): domain Bacteria; phylum Pseudomonadota; class Gammaproteobacteria; order Xanthomonadales; family Rhodanobacteraceae; genus 66-474. Next base: position 15,053 of record JAFEEJ010000217.1, read on the forward strand.
TTCGCCCTGCCGGATAGCCGACTTCCTGACGACCGCCGTCGAGTTCGATTTCGGCAAGCAGGTCGCCCGCCTGTGCGGAGGGGTCGCGCGACGGATCCAGATCAACCGCCTTGACGCGCAGGGTTTCGTTTTCCTTGCGGATCGATTTCAGGGTGCCCACGCAACCTGCCACCAAACGCAAGACGCCATCGGAACTGCCCTCGCGTCCGAACAGGCCGCCGAGGTCGCTGGCCGCGACGACGTGCGCGCCTTCCACCAGGGACCCTGAAAGCTCGCGCAGCAGGAGGAACAAGGCCTTTTCGTTGTCCTGCAGTGCCTGCCGCCATGCCGCGGGCGATTCATCGCCCGCCAGCGGCGGCATGCCCAGCGCCGCGAGGTGGATCAGTCCCGCCACGGGCGTTTCGGTGCGCAGGGATTCGCAGCGGCTCACCAGCAGATCCTCGCTGGCGAGGACGCTTTGCCCGATCTCGACCACATCGATGCCGCGTGCACGCAGCAAGGCCGCAAGCTTGACCGCGACGCCCGAGCGGTCCGTGGTCACCACGAAACGCCCGGAGGCGATACGACGCACCGCATTGCCGGGTACGGGCTCGTCATGCGCGCGCATGACGGCGCGTCCCGACACGGGCGCAGTCGCCTGTTTCGGCTCCATCGCCGCAACCGGGGCGGCACCTTGCGCCGCCGCCGTGGATCGCGCGCCCGAGGCGGCGGCGATGATCTCCAGGATGCCGGCGAGTGTCGGTTGGGTGTTCAAGCGCGTGCGGGCATCGGCCAGACCGGCGCGCATGTCCTCGGGCAACGCCCGCAGCAATGTGCCGACGATTTCGACGCGCTTGATGGAATCGATGCCCAGATCGGACTCAAGATTCTGGTCGAGACCGACCATGTCCCGTGGATAACCCGTTTTTTCCTCGACGATGTCGAGCAGCAGTTCGTGCAGGTTTGTGCGCTGCGCGTCCGACACGGCCCCGATCGGCGTATCAGTTTGCGTCGCAGTGCGGGTGTCGACTGAAGGCGAAGGTTTCAAAACCGCGTGTCGCGGCGCAACCGGCGTCGCGGGGGGACGCGCATGCGCAACGGCTGCGACGGGCTTGTATGACACGGGCCGGGCGGGCGCGGCCACGTGGGCGGCGTCATGGCCCATCCACGACGACATCACGCGTGCCTGCGTCTGGAGAAAATGACGCATGGTCGCGAAATAATTCGCGACCACCGCCGGGTCACGCCCGTTGCCGGGCGCTGCTCGTCTTGCCATTCCGTGTTCTGCCTTTTCCCGTTCCGGACCTGCGTGTACGTTGCTGTTTGCTGCCAAGCGCATTACGGAATCCAGGACCAGACATCCACCTGGAAGAAGTGCTGCAATCCTTGCGTGAATGCCCGCCACACCGGTATGACCGCGCCGTCGATCTTCGCCTCACCGGTCATGCCCGTCTTCAGTTTGTCGTCCTTGTTCGGAAAGGTGGCGATGATCGCAGCAAAGGTTCCGGAAGTGTTGGTGGTGACGTCGCGACTGATCTGCGTGACCACGCCGTCGAACTCCGAATTGAAATAGGCGGTCGGGTGCAGACGAACCTTGGATCCGATCTTGACGTATTGCAGATCGGATTCGTCGATATTGATTTGCGCGGTTACCAATCCGGTGTATTCGACGGTGGCGAACGGATCGCCCTGATTGAGGTAGCTGTTGATGCGGTCTTTCAGATGCAGGGTCAGGATGTTGCCGTCGAACGGCATCCGCATCACGGTACGCGTCAGTTTGCCCTCATACAGCGCTTTGTCTGCCTGGAGGCTGGTCAGCTTGGCTTCGGCCGCGGCGATTTCGTCTGCGGTGGGGCCCGTCTTGGCCAACGCGAGGGCAGCCTGTTTCTGGATCACCTCACTGGCATCCGTGTCGGCTTCCTGACGCGCGGTTTGCAATTCCTCGAAGGGAACTGCCCCCTGCTTGTACAGGCTTGCCAGTCGCGGCACCTTCTCCGCGCTGTACTTGGCTGTCGTCTGCGCCACCCGCAAGTTCTGTTCCGCGACCTGGATTTCCTCGGGCTTCGGAAGTGACTTGAGGTTGGCGATCACCGATTTCTGGGCTTCGATATCCGCCTCGTCGATCTTGACATGGGCGGTGTAATCGTCATGCACCAATACCGCGATCACGGTGCCCTTCTTGACCGATTCGCCGCCATCGAAGTAGACGTCCTTGATCAGCCCGGGTGTGTCGGTGGATATCACCTGCTTGCGTACCGGGAAGATCTGCACGGAGCCGCTGACGTCATAAGGGTACGGAATGAACAGCAACAACAAAAGGAAGATCAGCAGCACATACCGCCAATAGTGCTTCTTCTGTACCTTGACCTCGGCGTCGTCCACATCTTCGACGACCAGGGTACGCGAGCGCCAGCGGTCGTACTGCTGGGTGCGTTCGTAGGTCTCGTTGATTTCTTTCAGCTTCGTGTAGTTGCGCCACGCGATGTAGCCGCAAATGAACAGCGCGACCAGGATCGGGCCCATGCCGAGGGTGAAATTCGTCCCGAGCCAGATGCCCAGCGCAACCGTGACCACGCAGGTCAGCACCATCATGTAGAGGATGCACACGAGACCATACGCCATCAGGACGTTGTTCTCTCCTGCCTGATAGGCCCTGCCATGGAGCTTGTTCAGCAATGCCACTACCGCCTTGTGGCGCAGGTTGGGCTCGTTGAGAAATGCGCTCAACAGCTGGTAACCGCTGCCATTCACGAACGGATTGGCGGTTCCGATCAGCAGGCTGGAAACGCTGCACAGGATCAGCAGTATGCCCACCACATTGCCGAAGGTGCCGGGCCGGTCGATGTTGAAATACCAGAGGAAGATGCCGATCGCCACCCAGAAGCAGTACATTACGATTACGGCACCGCCGTACCACATGTTCTGTTTGCGTGTGAGCTTGTCGAGATAGCGCACGCCCACGTCGAACCGCGGCAGATACCCGGCGTCGAGGCGGTATCCGACAGCCTCCACCTGCGCCCCGTAGTTGTACGCCACGCAGGCGCGCACCAGCAGCACGCAAACGTTCATGGTGAGCATCCAGAAAAGCAGATGCACGCCAAGGCCTATATTCACGCGCACGTAAGTAACAGACGTAGAGAAAGCGCTCCAGTGCGTGGTCACCAGCAACAATGCCAAGAACAGCAACGCCGGGATCACGTAAACGAAGTAGCGCAGCGGCACAACCAAAGGCCCAAGCCACCGCAGGATCGGACGCGGATCGAACAGGTCGTGCATGTTCTCCCGGGTGCGCTTGTCATCGCCAGGCAGATCATGCCCGCCCTCGCCGACAGGCCTGGCCTCGCCTTCAGGCTGCGCCTGGGTAGTTGTTTCGATCTTCGGTGCCGTCGCATACCCGGAAGGCGGCGGCTTTGGACTGCGCACCTGCGTCATGAAACTCTTGGGCACGGGCTTTCCGTTGACCACTTCGTACGTGCGCGTTGCGAATGCCGCAAGCAGTGGGTGCTGCAGCGCCGTGTCCTCGTACAGTTCCCGATCGGCGACCGAGGCGAGGAACTCATCGAGTTCATCACGGGTGAGCGTGCGGTTGTAACGGTCCTTGAACACCGACTGCAGCTTCTCGAACGTCTCGCAACCGGGCAGCACTTCGAGGATGAAGTACTGCCAGGGATCGAAGTCGTAGGTCATGTGCCGGACCTTGTCGCGGACGACATAGCTGTATTCGTCGCCCTTGACGATGCGGAACGCTTCGCAGCGGTGCGTGATGTAGGCGGGAAGCGCCACTTTTTTGCTTGCTTCGATCATTGCGGATGTCTCTGGGAAGTCGTGGTGGCCGTCGACACGCCGCTATGCGTATCGGCCGGTATTGCGGCAGCGGGGGTGTTTTTTTCTTCGGCAACCGCAGCCGCAGAAGAAGTTTTCGGTTGAACGCGTGCGGTTTCGGGTTTCGCGGGGGTATGCAGTTTGTCCTGTTCCGTCATCCAGCCGCCGCCCATCGCCGCATACACGGAAATCAGCGCGAGATAGGAATCCCGGTGACGGTTCACCTGCTGCACCTGCGCGCTGAACAAGTCACGTTCCGCGGTCAGTACTTCGAGATAATCGGACTGGCCACCGTCGTAGCGCACCTGCGCAAGCTTGGCGAGGTCCGTCAGTGTCGTGACCTGTTCGGCGCCGCGTTTCTCGATCTCCGCCGCCTTGGCGTTGTATACAAGCGCGTCGTCGACGTCGGCCAACGCCGATTGCACGGTCTGCAGGTATTTCAGCGACAGTTCGCGCTGATACGCTTCGGCCTGGTGCATCCGGCCCTTGGTCGCGCCGAAATTGAAGAGCGGCCCCAACAATCCAAGGCCGATCGACGCATCCTTCGAGCTCCCGTCAGCCAATGTATCCAGGTCGGCACTGGCGAACCCCAGCGCCCCCGTCAACGAGAAAGTCGGAAAGAACGCCGCCTTGGCCACTCCGATCTGGGCATTCGCGGAAATCAGGTTCTCTTCCGCCTCCAGCACGTCGGGGCGGCGCGTCAACACGTCCGACGGCACGCCGCCCGGAACCGGCGGCAGCGCGGGCTCGTGGTCGAGGCTGCGCGCGATCTCGCCGGGGTTGCGCCCGACCAGCAATGACATCGCGTTCTCGAGTGCCGCGATCTCGTGCTCCAAATCGGGGATCGTGACCCAGACTTCGTCGACCGCCGATTGCGCCTGCAGCACCGCGAGCTTGCTGGAAGACCCGCCCTTGTAGCGGTCATTGACGAGTTTCAGCGCGTCGGCGCGATTCTTCAGCGTGCTCTTGGCCAGCCGGAGCTGTTGATCCAGCGCGAGCAGCTGGAAGTAGCTGGTCGCCACGTTGTCGACCACCGTCAGCATCACCGCATGCCGCGCATACTCGCTGGCAAGCAGGTCGGCCACGGCTGATTCGTTGCTGCGCCGCACCCTGCCCCAGATGTCGAGTTCCCAACTGGCCTGCGCGCCAGTGGAGAAATCGTTTTGGGTCGGCTTTTGATTGATGCCGAGCGCCTGCGGCTGATTCGTGCTGTAGTGCCGACGCTCACCCGTCACGGCGTAAGTCAGATTGGGATATTTGTCGGCGCCGGCGATCTGCAGCCTGGCCTCGAATTCCTTCACCCTTTCGGTAGCTTCCAGCAGATCCTTGTTGGCGTCGATGGCCTGCTTGATCAGCGCATCCAGATCGGGGTCCTGGAATCCCTCCCACCACGCGGTGTTCACCACTTCCGCGGTCTCGCCGGAGGTGGCTCGCCAGGTTTGCGGCAGCGGCACATCAGGCCGCTTGTAATTGGGACCGAGGAGCATGCATCCACCAAGCGTGAGTGCCACGCAACCCGTCAGCAGGACTTTTCCTGCGCGCATACGCACCCCCTGTGCTGCAACGGAAGCCTTATTCATCGGAATTGTTCCTGAGGAGGACTTCGAGTGCCGCGTCTTCGATCTCGCGGATCTTGACCAGGCGGTTGCGCATTTCCGCAGCGAAACTGTCCAGCCACAGCAATCGATATTCGATCATGCGGCGCTCCTCGACGATGTCCTCGAGCGGCGCGTTGGCAGGGGCGCGGTGATTCTCGTCGAACAGGAACTGGATGCCAGTCATCAACTCGCGGGTGGACGCGATGTGGTTGATCTGCTGCTGCAGGTAATTGCTCGACTTCTTGGCATGAAACCATTCCACCACCGACTGGCGCATTGCATCATGCGGCGCGCTCATCTTCGATGTATCGACGCGTCCGTGATCGTCCAGCGGGGCGGGCGCGAGTCGTTCACGCTTTTTCTGGGGCTCTGCTGCCGCGG
>JAFEEJ010000021.1 GCA_018241145.1 Pseudomonadota bacterium
GGCTCCCTCGTTCAGGATATTCTGATTCGGCAGGCCATAGTTGGTGACGGTGTTCGAAATGTGGCCATAGTTGTAGCCCACATCCCATTGCCAGTTCTGCTCGCCGAGATTGAAGTTGCCCTTGAATCCGGAAATCATCTGGTCCGTAACGAACTGATTGGCAAAATAGCGCGGGCCGGCAGGGAACAGACGTGCCGTATAGGTATTGCCGGTACCCGAGAAATCTACGCCAAACGGATTGTAATAATTCTGCGCGGAAATCTTGAATCCGGTATCAAACCCAGGGCCGGTACCGACCAGCGAAGGCGCCAGCTGGGAGGCCGACCGCGACTTCTGGTGATACACGGTACTGTAGAAGTCCACGTTGTCGGACAGGTGATAGACGCCCTTGAAGAAGCCGTTGGTGCGCTCCTGCGGGGTCATGATCAGGTTGACCGCGGCGTAGTTGTACTTGTCCTGAGCGTTGTTGAAGCAGTGATAGTCGCTGAGGCTGACCGGGCTGGTGCCGGCCGTGGCCGTGTCCGGGTTCAAAGACAAGTAACTGCAGCCTTGCAGATTGGCCGGAAGCACATCTGAGGGTACGCGGATCTTGTTGCGGGCGGCATAGGACGAACCACCAACGATCGAGGTCACCCCCGATCCGGGCAGCGCCAAGCTGCTGGTAGTCGATGTCGCCACCAGACTGACCGCGTTCCGGGAGAACTCTCGTCCTGCCTGTTGCACCGGATCGAATTTGTTGTAATCGACGCCCGCCAGGATGCTGCCCTTGTCAGAAGTCTGGCCGAACATGAAACTCGCGCCTTGGCGCGCACCATCATCGCGATCCGAAATGCCGTAGTTCGCCTGGAACTGGGCGCCCTGGTAATTCGACTTCAGGATGATGTTGATGACGCCGCCGATCGCATCCGAACCGTATACGGCGGAAGCACCGTCGGTCAGCACTTCGATACGCTCGACCGCGGCAGCGGGAATCGAGTTCAAATCCACAGAACCGGCACCGGCCGAAGCGCCGATCACGCGCTGGCCATCGACCAATATCAGCGTGCGGCTGGAGCCCAGACCACGCAAGCCGACCAGGGTCTGGCCCGAACCACCGCCGTTGTTGACATTCGGAGTCTCGATGCCGCCGGTGATCACCGGCAGCTTCTGCACCACATCGCCCAAGGTCATCTTGCCGGTTTTCGCAATGTCCTGCGCGCTGACGGCCACGACCGGGCTGGACGTTTCCAGATCCACGCGGCGGATGTGCGAACCCGTCACCACGATGGTCTGCAGGGTCTGCGGCGATTGATTGTTGTTTTGCCCTTGAGTGGCGTTCTGGTCTTGCGCGTAGGCGGTTCCCACCGCACCCACGGCGGCGACGGCGCCCATCGAAAGAGCCATGCGCACGGCTTTGGAAAGCTCGTTGCGGTCAAGTTTCATTACACTCTCCAACGTCAGATGTGACACAGTTTTCGGGACAAGCGCCGTGCCCTGGGAGTACCAGAGCCGCCACCTAAACCCTCGGCAGTGCGGATGCTAACAACTTTCTAACCCTTTGGGAATCCCCCAATAACGTACGCATACGTATGGAAAACGATGCGCCGCGCCCAATCGAAAGTCCGGAATTGCTCAGGGTTGAATAGTCGCTGCCCGCTCCCTCTCGTTGTAAATCCGGCGTTCCGGCTCATCCGTCCCGCTGCGGATGGCGCATCAATACGTGAAAACCGTGTTAATTGCAAGCCAACCGAAGACAGGAAGTGCGCTGCCTCTCAAATTCGGACAGCGCGTATTCAGGCGGGCAGGATATCGAACGCGATCGTCAGGCGAGTATCCCCGGGATCGCCGGGAAAGGGCACCGTTCCGTGCCACATGTAGGAGGGAAACAAGGCGAGCAATCCGGCATCGGGCCGGATGAAATGTTCGGGGGGCAGCGATGGATTCGTCGGGAATCCGGGTTCCCCGAATTTCAGCCAGCCCTCACAACCGGCTGCGTTCACTGCACCCGGCAACTGGATGTAGCAGGCGGAAGATACCCAGCCCTCGGGGTGATAGTGGTTGACGTGAAACCCGTGGGGCCTCAACCGTACCGACCA
>JAFEEJ010000218.1 GCA_018241145.1 Pseudomonadota bacterium
TCCCTCACGCTCGGCGCGACAGTCCCCCGGACTGTCGCAAACGCCTCGCGATCGACCGGCTGAGCTACTCGGGCGTATCTTGAATTTTCGCACGTTCCATCCCTGGAGCGCTCTCCGTTCGGCATTTCCAGTTGCCGATCACGAACAGGAAATTATCGCGGCGCTCCGGCGGCGTGTAAAGCATGCTGCTTGCAATCCTCAGGCCCTCGCCGGTTCCAGCGCTCCCGCGATCCGGTAGCACGGCACGTATTCCCGCCCGGGCAATTTCATGCGGTGCTGCGCGACGAAACTCCGCAGCAGCGCGTCCAGCGCGTGCATGATCTTCGGGTCGCCGTCGATCACGAACGGCCCGTTTTGGTCGATCTGGTGCAGTCCCTCTTCCTTGACGTTGCCGGCGACGATGCCGGAGAACGCGCGGCGCAGATCGGCCGCCAGCAGATGCGGGTCGCGGTCCGCATGCAGGTTCAGCGCCGCCATGGCAGCGTGGGTCGGCTTGAACGGCATCTGGAAATCGTAGGGAACCTTCAACGCCCAGTTGAAGAAGAACGCATCGTGCTGCTCGATGCGGCATTGGCGCACGGCTTCGACGCCGCGCTTCATTGCATGCGCCACTTCGACCGGGTCGTCGATCACGATGCGGTAGTGCCGGCTGATCCCATCCCCGAGCGCCAGCCGCAGGAACTTGTCGATCTGCTCGAAATACGGCGCGGCCACCGCCGGGCCGGTGAACACCAGCGGGAACGGAAGGCGCGCGTTGTCCGGGTGCAGCAGGATGCCGAGCAGGTAGAGGATCTCTTCGGCGGTGCCGACGCCGCCGGGGAACACGATGAAGCCGTGGCCGACGCGCACGAAGGCTTCCAGCCGCTTCTCGATGTCCGGCAGGATCACCAGGTTGTTGACGATCGGATTGGGCGATTCGGCGGCGATGATGCCGGGCTCGGTCAGGCCGATGTAGCGGTTCTTGTAGTGGCGCTGCTTGGCGTGCGCGATGGTCGCGCCCTTCATCGGCCCCTTCATCGCGCCCGGCCCGCAGCCGGTGCAGATGTCCATGCCGCGCAGGCCGAGCTGGTAACCGGCGCTCTTGGTGTAGTCGTATTCCTCGCGCGAGATCGAATGACCGCCCCAGCACACCACGAGATTGGGGTTCTGGCGCGCCAGCAGCACGCGCGCATTGCGCAGGATGTCGAACACCGCGTGGGTGATGCCGGAGGAATCCTCGAGATCGAACTGGCCGACGTCCATCTGGGTCGACACGTAGACGATGTCGCGCACCACCGCGAACAGCAGCTCGTTGGTGCCGCGGATGATGCGCCGGTCCACGAACGCCTGCGCCGGCGCGTTGGAGAGTTCCAGCTTGACGCCGCGATCCTGTTGCAGCACCTGGATGTCGAAATCCGGATAGCGATCGAGCATGCTGCGCGCATCGTCGTGCATCTCGCCCGACGTCAGCACCGCCAGCGCGCAGGAACGCAGCAACGCGTGCAGTCCCGATGCGGTGGCATCGCGCAGGCGCGCGATCTCGTCGCGCGAAAGCACGTCCAGCGTGCCGGCCGGCACGATGCGCGCGCTCACGGTGGGAGCACGCCCGGTTTGGCTGTGGCTATCGTTCATCCCGCGGCTTCTTCGACCGGGTGGGGCCCCGGAAACTTCGACGACCGGCAAGCATGGGCCGCGGCTCCATCGCGGTCAAGCGATGACCGGCGCCCGATGCGAGGCGCCGGTTTCGTTTCGCCTGCACGCGGCCGGCTCAGAACGTGTACCGCAACGTCACCAGCATCGACCACACCGACTGCGCATGGCTGTTCTCGTAGGTCAGGCTGCCCGGCGCGTAGTTGCCATTGGAGTCGGTCGGCAGCGAGTAGACGTACTTGCCGGTGGCCGGATCCACCCCGGCGAAGTTGGCCAGCGTGCGCACGTTGGGGAAATCCACGTCGTACACGTCGCCCCACTTGTTGTTGAGCAGGTTGAGCACGTTGTAGATGTCGAGGCGGATCTCGCCCTTGTTGCCCTCGAACAGGCCCGGGATCTGCTGGCGGAAACTCAGGTCGATGCGGTTCACCCACGGCGAGCGCACGCCGTTGCGCCCCGCGATCTGGCCCTGGTGCGCGCTCAGGTAGTCGTTGTGCGCGATGTAGTCGAAGAACTGCTGCTGCGCGGCGGCACTGGTGGCGCTGTCGAATTCCACGTCGCCCGGGCCGCGCGGGATGTACACCAGGCCGTACTGGCAATTGGAGTTGCTGCCGTAGCACACGCCGCTGACGTCGTTGCCGAATACCCACGAATACGGCTGGCCGGTGTGGCCGTCGTAGATCGCCGACACGCTGCTGGTGTAGTCGCCGAAGAAACGATGCTGCCAGGTGAGCGACGCCAGCACGCGCTTGCGCACTTCGTAGCTGCTGTTGGAAGCCACGTCCTCGCTGGGATTGGTGACCGCGGTCTTGTTGAGGTTGGAGGCCGCCTGCGAGGAAGTGCCCGGATTCACGTCGGTGGCATGCCCCAGCACGACGCCGAAGTTGCCGGAGAGGCTGTCGTTGAACGGCTTGGTCAGCACCAGTGAAAGATAGTCGGCCTTGCCCTTGTTGGAATTGGTCAGGTACACCACGTCGTAGAAATCGGGATTGCGCGACGGGTCGACGTTCGAGCTGGCGGAACGCGGAACGCCGCTCTTGATCGTCCACAGCGACGGATCGGTGGATCCCCAGTAGCTCAAGCGTCCATCCGGCAACGTGCCGCTGGGCGTGCCGAGGTTGAGGTTCTGGTAGAGGATCGCATCCTGGTTCTGCAGGTGTTCGTAATCCGCCGAGAACACCAGTCCCCACCACGGCAGTTCGCGATCGAACCCGAGGCTCGCCTTCAGCACCGTCGGCAGCTTGAAGTGCGGATCCAGCACGTCGACTTCGGGCGCAGGCGGCGAACCGGAAGGCAACTGCTGCGTGTAGGGATCCGGGTTGAAGGTGCCGCTGAAGCTGGTCGCGCTGGTCAGGGTCACGCCGTTGTTGGTGTAGGGGTTGGACAGCCACACGCCGGGCGTCACGCCTTCGGAGATGCCGACGCCGCCGCGCAACTGGGTCTTGTACTGGGTGTCGAACGCGTAATTGAACGACAGTCGCGGCTCGAGGATGGTATTGCCGATGGTGGCGTTGTTGGCCATGCCGAAGCCGCCGTGTTCGCAGCCCGCCGGTCCGGTTCCGGCGGGATTCGGCGCGGAGGCAAAGCAGGCGTTCAGCACCGGCGTGCCCTGGGCGCTGGGAATGTCCGCGCGCACGCCGTACTGCAGCGAGAACCGCGGGGTGATGTCCCACGTGTCCTGCCAGAACAGGCCCCACTGGACCAGTTTCCAGCTCGCGGCGATGTCGTTCAAGGTGTAACCCGGCGCCGGCTGGTACAACTGGTAGTACGAATACTGGCCTGCGGCGAAATCGTCGACGCTGTCGAAGGTGTAGTTGCCGAATTCAGTGCGTCCGAACAGGTTGTAGAAATCGTCGCGCTGGTAATCGAAACCGGCTTTCATGGTGTGGTCGCCGAGGAACCAGGTGCCGGCGAAGAAGCCATTGAGCGTATCGACGTTCAACACGTTGTAGTCGCGGTATTGATCCTCGCCCAGTTGCACCGCGCCGCCCGCCGTGCCCGCGTAGACCAGCACCTGCGGCTGCTGCGCCAATACGCTGGGCGTGGAGTTGTACTTGGCATACGACAGCGAGGCTTCGGTGGAGAACGTGTCGCTCCAGTCGTCGTACAGGTTGGCCACGTACTGTTTCAGGTTGCGGTGCTGGTCGTACCAGAAACTCGACAACCCCAGTTGCGGGCTGGAACCCGTGTAGTTGCCCTGGATGATCGGCTGGTCGCTCTTGACTTCGCTGGCGCGCACGCTCAACCGATGGCCCTGCGAAATGTTCCAGTCGATCTTGGCGAGGTATTTCTTCTCGTCCTGGTTGGCGCTGGAAGCGGACAGGTTGCCCGGCGTCATGCCGTAGCCACTGGCGATGCTGATGATCTGGTTGAAATCATCCTGCGAGACCGGCACGATGTTGGCCGCGTTGGAACCGATCGGCCCGAAGTTGGCGCCGGGCGCATCCAGCTTGGATTCCTCGGCGTTGACGAAGAAGAACAGCTTGTCCTTGACGATCGGGCCGCCCAGCGTGAAGCCGCCGGTCCACTTCTGCGTGTAACCCTCGAATTCGTTGCCCTTGTAATCGTCGCCCGTCAGGTCCTTGGCGTTGGTGAAGGCGTAGTACGCCGAGCCGTGGAACTCGTTGGTGCCGCTCTTGGTGACGATGTTGATGTTGGCGCCGACCGCGCGCTTGGAGGTCACGTCGTAGTTCGCGGTCGAGATGTTGTATTCCTCGATCGCGTCGTAGGAGATCGGCTGGTTCAGCGATGGCAGGCCGTTGGCCTCGAGGCCGAACGAATCGTTGGTCGGCACCGCGTCGATGGTGATGTTGTTGTAGCGGTTGTTCTGCCCCAGCGCGTTGATCTGGGTGAACCCGCCGGCCTGGTTGTTGTTGGTGAGGATGATGAAGGGGTCCATGCGCGCGATCGACTGGATCGAACGGTCCGGATTGGGCAGCACGCGCAACTCGCGCTGCGAGATGTTGGTGGTGATGCCCTTGTTGTCGGGATTGAAGGTCTGCAGCAACGCGGTGCCGGTGACGGTGATCGCGGAGAGATTTTGCGGCTGCTGCGAAGCGGCCGGCGCGATGAGCGTCAGGTCGATGGTGGAATTCTCCGCCAGCCGCAGGGTGACGTCGTTCTTTTCGGCTTCCTTCTGTCCGTTCTCCAGCACGATGACATCGTACGGGCCGCCCACGCGCAGCCCCTGCGCGCTGTAGCCGCCGTTGGCATCGGTGGTGACCACGCGGATGGTGCCCGAAGGCACGTGCACGATCTGCACGGTTGCGCCCCCCACCGGCTTGCCGCCGGCATCCAGCACATGGCCGCTCAGCGAGGAAGAGGTGTTCTGCGCCAGCGCGCCGGGCGGGGTGAACAACAGGCCGGCGAACAATGCGGCGGCCGCGAACGGCAGCATGCGGACTCGCAGGGAAGGCTTCATGGGGTGGTTCCTTGGCAACGTGTCGATTCGCAGCGGCGCCCGACACTGGCCCGCGCAGCGGGCGCTCCCGGGACTCGGCCGCATCCCCGAAATGCGGAATCCCCGCACTTCAAGCTCGGAAGTCTACCAGTCAGCCATTACGGTTTACTAACACCGTGTGCGGAACGGCCTTCACGCCGCGTGCACAAACGCGACCATGCCGCCGAGGAACATCTGCACCGACAGCGCCACCAGCAGCATGCCCATCAGGCGTTCCATGGCGGTCAGCACGCTCTCGCCCAGCCAGCGGAACAGCCAGGTCGAGGACAGCAGGATGACTGCGGTCGCCAGCCACGCCAGGAACAGCGCGATCCCCCACTGCGCGGTGCGGCCCGGCTGCGAGTTGGTCAGCAGCAGCAGCGCGGCCATCGCCGAGGGCCCGGCCACGCCGGGAATGGCCAGCGGCACGATGAAGGGCTCGCCTTCGCCCGGCGGGCCGAAGATGCCGCCGTCGCGCGGCGGAAACACCATCTTGATGCCGATCAGGAACAGCACGATGCCGCCGGCGATGCTCACGGATTCCTGCTTCAGTTGCAGCACGCGCAGGATGAACTGGCCACCCAGCAGGAAGGCGACCAATACGGCCAGGGCGATCAGCAGTTCGCGCGCCATCACCCACAACCGCCGCCGCTGCGGCACGTGTTTCAGCAGCGAAAGGAAGATCGGGATGTTGCCGAGCGGGTCCAGGATCAGGAACAGCAGGATCCCGGCCGACAGCGTGGTCATCTGGGTTTCCATCAAGTCGGGAGGCGGGATGCGGAAGGCGCGAGGAGCAACAGCTCCGTCGCCTCACACCCCCCTCCTCACTCCTCCCTCTGCTCTTCGCGCAAATCGAGCACCTTGCCGCGCGCACCCACGGCCGCCGGCGACAGAAGATACACGACCGCGTGCGCGGCGGCTTCGGGCGAGTCGATCTCCTCGGCGTTTTCCCCGAACCAGGCCGCGCGGCGCAGCGCGGTGCGCATCGGCGCGGGCAGCAGCGCGTGCACGCGCAGGCTGGAGCCTTCGGTTTCCCGGTGCAGGATCGACGCGAATTGTTCCAGCCCGGCCTTGGCCACGCCGTACGCGCCCCAGTGCGCGCGGCCCATGCGCTCGCGATCGTCCAGCACGAACACCACCGCGCTGTCGGCGCGTTCCTGCAACAGCGGCATGCACGCCTGCGTCAGCAGGAACGGCGCGCTCAGGTTCACGTGCAGCGTTTCCACCCATTCGCGCGGCTTGTGCATCGCGAGCGGAGTCAGCGCATCGAAACGCGCGGCTGCGTGCACGATGCCGTCGAGGCCGCCGAGTTCGGCGCCGATGGTGTCGGAAAGTTTTTCGTAATCCGCGGGCGTCGCGCCGAGCAGGTCGATCAACTGGATGGCCGGCTGCGGCGCATCGGGCAGTGCCGCGATTTCGTCGTACACCTTTTCCAGCGCGCGCCGCCTGCGACCCGCCAGCAGCACCGTGGCGCCGGCTCGCGCGCAGGCGATCGACGCGGCGCGGCCCAGGCCGCCGGACGCGCCGGTGATCAGGATGGCCCGCCCCCGGAGCGCATCGTTCGCAGGCGCGCAGTCCTGCGGGAGATGCGCGGCCGGAAGGCTCATTGAGCGGCCTTGGCCTCTTGCACCATGCGTTGCAGTTCGCCGGACTGGTACAGCTCCAGCGTGATGTCGCAGCCGCCGATCAGCTCGCCGTTGATGAACAGCTGCGGGAAGGTCGGCCAGTTGGAATAGCGCGGCAGGTTTGCCCGGATCTCGGGGTCTTCCAGCACATTCACGGAAAAGTATTCCGCCCCGGCCGCGGCCAGCGCCTGCGAGGTGCGCGCGGAAAACCCGCACATCGGAAACTGCGGCGTGCCTTTCATGTACAGCACGATCGGGTGTCCTGCCAGCGTGCTCTTGATTTTTTCGTTCACATCCATGGGCGTAGGGTTACAATGAAAAATGGCGTTGCGCCGAAACGACGATTGTAGCTCAGCGCGACCTCTTCCTGCCCGGCAAGGAGTGAACCATGGCGATCGAATTCCCCCCGCTGCCCTACGAACGCGACGCGCTGGCGCCGCACATCTCCGCGGAAACGCTGGATTACCACCACGGCAAGCACCACAAGGCCTACGTCGACAACCTCAACAAGCAGATCGAGGGCACCGATTTCGCCGACATGTCGCTGGAAGACATCGTGCGCAAGGCCACCGGCGGCATGTTCAACAACGCCGCGCAGGCGTGGAACCACACCTTCTACTGGAACTGCATGGCGCCGAACGCCGGCGGCGAACCTTCCGGCAAGCTGGCCGATGCGATCAAGAAGACGTTCGGAGGCTTCGACAAGTTCAAGGAAGAGTTCAGCAAGACCGGCGCCACCACCTTCGGTTCGGGCTGGGCGTGGCTGGTGCAGCGGCCCGACGGCTCGCTGGGCCTGGTCAGCACCTCCAATGCCGGCACGCCGATCACCGGCAGCGACCGCCCGTTGCTGACCTGCGACGTGTGGGAACACGCCTATTACATCGACTACCGCAACGCGCGGCCGAAATACCTCGAGGCGTACTGGAACGTGGTGAACTGGGAATTCGCGAGCACGCAGATGGCGTGACGTTTCTGCTCAAGCGGCTTCAGCGCCCCTATCCGCCATTTCGTCATTCCGGACGCCGCGCAGCGGCGATCCGGAATCTGCCTTTTCGCTCATTTGCACAGTTCGCGAGTCCGGATTCGACATCCATCGTTTTCCGCTCGCCTCCGGGGCGAGCGGGCACTTGTCGCATCGCTTCAAAGCGGCCAAAAGTCCACGCGCTGGACGCGATGGTCCCGGCAACATCCTGTTGCCTCGACTCCTCGGCGATGCTCGTCCGAAACGCCCATACACGGCTTGCTCCTCCGATCAGCAAGTATCTGGGCGCTGAATGGAAAGGGAGCGAATCACGGATGCGTTTGAGCCTCGCGCTCCGCTGACTTAAGCTGCGCGGGTTTTTGCACGAATCGCTCGCGCCGGAATTTTTTCTTGAGCACGCATCCCATCGCCGAACGCCGCCGCTCGCGGTTGCCCGTTTTTCTGACCGCGCTGCTGCTGGCGCTGGCGGTGGTCGGCATGAACTTCGTCCTGTGGGGCGTGGCCGACCGCCCGACCCATGTGGAACCGTGGCAAGGACAGGTCGCGGGTTTTGCCTTCAGCGCCTACCAGCGTTACCAGAGCCCGTTCAACAACACCCACCCCAGCGACCAGGAACTGGAGCGCGACCTCGCCCTGCTGTCGCGCTACACCCACCGCATCCGCACCTATTCCTCGCTGGAGAGTCCGTCGATCCCGCGGCTGGCACAGAAATACGGCCTGGACGTGATGGCCGGCGCGTGGCTCGACGGCCGGCTGGAACGCAACGAGCAGGAGATGGACGCGCTGGTCGCGCAGGCGCGCCGTTGGCCGGACATCAAGCGCGTGATGGTCGGCAACGAGGTGCTGCTGCGCAACGACCTCACGCCGCAGCAACTGATGGCCTACCTCGATCGCGCGCGTGCGGCGATCCGCCAGCCGGTCTCGACCGCCGAACCCTGGCACATCTGGGAGACCTATCCGGAACTGGCGCAGCATGTGGATTTCATCACCGTGCACCTGCTGCCGTACTGGGAAGGCGTGCCGCGCAAGCAGGCCATCGACGAGGCGCTGATGCGCTACCGCCAGTTGCAGCAATGGTTCCCGGACAAGCACATCGTGATCGGCGAAATCGGCTGGCCGTCCAACGGCGATCGTTTCGAATACGCACGCCCCTCGATCGCCGACGAGGCCATCTTCCTGCGCGAATGGCTGAATGTCGCGCGCAACCTCGGGATCGATTACTACCTGATGGAAGCGATCGACCAGCCGTGGAAGGAGGCGCTCGGCAATCGCCGCGTGGAAGCCTATTGGGGCTTCTTCGGCGCCGACCGCCAGTTGAAATTCCCGCTGGCCGGGCCGGTGCTGGAAGACGTCAACTGGCCGTGGAAGGCCACCGCCGCCGCGCTGCTGGCATTCTTGCCGATGCTCTGGTTCGCGCTGGCGTTCGCGCGCTTCCGGCTGATCGGCCGCTTTTTCTTCCTCGTCCTGATCCAGTTGGCCGCGGCGCTGGTCGTGTGGTCGGCGACCGTGCCGTTCTTCTTCTACCTCGATGTCGTCGACTGGGCGATGCTGGTGCTGCTGTTCCCGGCGCAGCTCGCGATCCTCGCAATCCTGCTGATCAACGGTTTCGAGTTCGTCGAGGTGTTGTGGCGCAAGCGCTGGCTGCGGCACTTCGCCTTGCTGCCGCCGGACGACGCGGCGACGCAGCCGTTCGTGTCGATCCACCTCGCCTGCTGCAACGAGCCGCCGGAGATGGTGATCGCCACGCTCGATTCGCTGGCCGCGCTGGATTACCACAACTACGAAGTGCTGGTGATCGACAACAACACCAAGTCCGATGAAGTGTGGAAACCGGTCGAGGCGTACTGCGAAAAACTCGGTTCGCGTTTCCGCTTCTTCCACCTGAACCCGTGGCCCGGTTTCAAGGCCGGCGCGCTCAATTACGGTTTGAAGGAAACCGATCCGCGCGCCGAGGTGATCGCCGCGATCGACGCCGACTACGTGGTGCGGGCGGACTGGCTGTCGGCGCTGACCGGCTATTTCCACGACCGCAAGGTCGCGGTGGTGCAATGCCCGCAGGCGCACCGGGATTTCGAGCACAACGCGTTCCGGCGCATGACCAACTGGGAATCCGATGGTTTCTTCCGCATCGGCATGCACCATCGCAACGAACGCAACGCGATCATCCAGCACGGCACCATGACGATGGTCCGGCGCAACGCGCTGGAGGGCACCGGTGGCTGGTCGGAATGGACCATCTGCGAAGACGCGGAACTCGGCCTGCGCCTGATGCACGCCGGTTACGACACCGTCTACGTGGACGAGGTGATGGGCCGCGGCCTGACGCCGGCGGATTTCACCGCCTACAAATCGCAACGCTATCGCTGGGCGTTCGGCGCGATGCAGATCCTCAAGGGCCGCTGGGGCTGGATGGTGCACCGCAGCCCGCTCCGCGCCGGGCAGCGATTCCACTTCCTCACCGGCTGGTTCTCGTGGTTCGCCGATGCGCTGCACCTGGTGTTCACGCTGATGGCGCTGGCCTGGACCGCGGGCATGCTGGCGTGGCCGGCGGTGTTCAGCCTGCCGATGCAGTTGTTCCTGATCCCGGTGCTGGGTTTCTTCGTGGCCAAGACGCTGTTCGGCATCGTGCTGTTCCGCGCGCGCGTGCCGTGTTCGTGGCGCGAAACGATCATGGCCTCGATCGCCAGCATGGGCTTGTCGCACGCCATCGCGCGCGGCATCTGGATGGGACTCATCAAGAAACAGGGCGTGTTCGTGCGCACCGCCAAGAGTCGCCGGCTCGCGAAGAAGCCCAGCGCCTTCGCGTCGGTGCGCGAGGAATTGCTGATGGCGGCCGCCTTGCTGCTGGCGATCGGCGGCATGATGCTCGACTATGGCGGCCGTTACCTCGAAGGCCAGCTGTGGATGATCATCCTCGCGGCGCAGGCGATCCCGTATGTCTCGGCGCTGATCGGCGCTTGGGTCGCGCACCGTTCGCGCGAGCAGCCGGAGGAAGCCGTGCAGATCGATTCGCCGTCGCCGCGCGGGGCCGCGATCGGAACCGGCGATGCGGCTACCGTAAACTAGGGCCTGTCAACGCCATGCAACGCGGTCGCGCCGTTGCCCCTTTGCCCGCAGGACAAGGCATTGCGAGGAAGATGTATGTCGATACATGGACGAGCAATAACGCAGTCATGTGGGCAAGGGGACACGACCCGCAGGGTTGCTCCGCAGCGACCGCCATACTGCGTTGCGCGCCTTGGCCATGGAATGACCATGGCACGGCGGCGCGCGCCTTGTCTGGCAGCCGCTGCGGAAGCAACGCGGCTCACGCGGCATGGCGTTGACAGGCCCTAGCTCCGGATGCCTGCACTCCCGCGAACATTTCTTGCTATCGCATGTCTCGGGCTTGCGTTTTCCGCGCACGCCGAACGCATCACGGTTTCCATCACGGGAGTCGACAAGCCGCTGCAGGACGCGGTGCGCGACGGCATCGACATCGGCCGTTATGCCGATCGCGACGATGTCACCGCGACCCAGGCGCGCGTGCTGGCGGACGATGCCGCGAAACAGGCGCAGTTTGCGTTGCGGCCCTACGGGTATTACAACGCGCAGGCGGTCAGCAGGCTCGAACAGGCCGGTGGCGCCTGGCAGGTGCAGTTGCAGGTGACGCCCGGCACGCAGACGAAAGTCGCGCAACTCGACCTGCAGGTGCCCGGCCCGGCCGCGCAACTGCCGCCCGTGCGCAAGGCGGTCCGCGGCTTCCATCCGCGCGCCGGCGAGGCGATGCAGGATTCCGTCTATGAAGCGTCGAAAGGCGCGATCGGCACCTCGCTGCTGGAGAACGGTTACCTGGATGCGAAGGCGACCGAGCATCGCGTCGAGGTCACGCGCGCGCAGGATCGCGCCGACATCCACCTGCACTACGCACCCGGCGAACGCTACCGGCTCGGCGCGGTGGATTTCGAAGGCTCGCAATTCGCGCCGGGTTTCCTGCAACGCTACGTGCCGTGGCAGCAGGGCGACTGGTACACGCAGGCCGGCCTGCTGGCGTTGCAACAGTCGCTGACCGACGCGGATTACTTCTCCATCGTCAACGTGGAACCGCAAGTCGATCAGGCGAAGGATCGCGTGGTGCCGGTGAAGGTGGAGGTCGCGCCGGCCAAGCGCCGCGTGTACAGCGCCGGCGTGTTCGTCGGCACCGACACCGGGCCGGGCGTGCGCGCCGGCGTGCGCTGGCGCTGGCTCAATCGCCGCGGCCACAAGCTGGACACGCAACTGGTGATCGCGCAGCGCCTCAAGACCGCGCAGGCGGTGTACGAAATCCCGCAGCCGGGGCCGGACCATCGCAGCTTCAATCTCGGCGCGGCCTATCGCGACGAGAACACCGACACCTCGCTGTCGCGCACGTTTTCCCTCGCCGCCAACGAAACGCGCGACTGGCACGGCTTCGTGCGCACCATCGGCCTGCACCTGGTCGGCGGCACCTTCACCGTGGGCGCGAGCAACAGCCAGGACGTCAACGAGCCCGGCGTGGAACGCGGCCGCAGCGTGCTGGTGTATCCGGAGGTCTCGCTGGCGAAGAAGGTCGCGGACGATCCGCTGTTCGTGCGCCGCGGCTGGTCGCTGAACCTGATCGCGCGCGCGGCCCCCGGCTTCGACACGCGTTTCGTGCAGGCACTGGCCAACTTCAAGTGGATCCACGCGCTGGGACAACGCGACCGCCTGATCCTGCGCGGCGATGCCGGGGTGATGACGGTCGGCGATTTTTCCCAGCTGCCGCCGCAATTGCGCTTCTTCGCCGGCGGCGACCGTTCGATCCGCGGCTACGGCTATCAGGCGATCGGCCCGCGCAATGCTTACGACCGCGTGATCGGCGGTACCCGCTTGCTGGGCGCGAGCGCCGAAGTGGAACACTACTTCACGCGCAACCGGGGCATGGAGGCGTCCGTGGATTCCGGCGACGCCTTCGACGGCACCGCCTTCCACGCGCAGACCGGCGCCGGGCTCGGCGTGCGCTGGCGCTCGCCGGTCGGCATGGTGCGCGTCGACGTCGGCGTGCCCGTCAACAACGCCTACTATCACGGTGCACAGTTGCACATCGTGATCGGACCCGATTTGTGAGCACGCATCCATGACGCGCGGGCGCAAATGGCTGCTCGGCTTCGGCATCGCGTTCGCCGCGATCGTCGTGTTGCTGGCCGTCGCTTTCACTTGGCTG
>JAFEEJ010000219.1 GCA_018241145.1 Pseudomonadota bacterium
CGCGGGAGCGCTGGAACCGGCGAGGGCCTGAGGATTGCAAACAGCATGCTTTACACGTCGCCGGGGCGCCACGATAATTTCCTGTTCGTGATCGGCAACTGGATACGCCCGAGTAGCTCAGCCGGTCGATCGCGAGGCGCTTGCGACAGTCCGGGGGACTGTCGCGCCGAGCGTGAGGGAGAGGCATGGATGCCGAACGGAGAGCGCTCCAGGGATGGAACGTGCGAAAATTCAAGATACGCCCGAGTAGCTCAGCCGGTTAGAGCATCTGACTGTTAATCAGAGGGTCCCCCGTTCGAGTCGGGGCTCGGGCGCCACCATGACAAACGACGATGCCCGCACGCGCGGGCATCGTCGTTCATGCGATCGTTGCACGCGTATGCAGCGCGTGCGGTACCCGTGTTGGTGCACACACGAGCCCGGTGGCAACCGCGCTGCGGCTGACTGGCGGCCCCGGTCCCAGGCCGTGCGTGCGTGTGAGAAACCTCGGAAAGGCTTCAGAGCATGCCGGCCAGGCACGCTCCGAACGACCCCATGGCGAGGCCCAAGGCTGCCATCGTGATCAGTGCGCGTTTCATGGTTTTCCCCTGACAAGCCAACCCCTGTGTTGGCGAGGGAAAAGGAAACAAGTTGCGTGCCACGGCCGCCGGCCATGCCCTGCAAGCCGCGCCGGACGGCCGTTTGCCGATCTTGAACAATCGTTACGGGGCTTGACGAAGCTCAGTGGACGCCTGCCAGGCAGGTGTTCAAGTGCGCCTTGTCGGCGGGTGCCACGCGTACCCGGCCGGAATTGGCGACGATCACCGCGCGGCCTTCGCTTGCGTCCAGGGGATGGCAGATCGTCAGTTGCACGTTGCTGCCGCCGGCGCTGCCGTCGGGCTGGAACACCACGCGCGGCCGTCCCTGGCTGGATACCACGCGCATGTTCGCGGGCATGGCGTCGAAGCGCGCCAGCGCCGCGTCGGGTTCGCGGTTGCGATCCCTGTCGACGCCGATCACCCAGCCGATTTGCCACAGATCGTCGGTCGTGCAACTCCTGCCGTCCCTGCTGGGGCACACGACCACCTGTTCGGCGCGCGTGATCGCGAGTTCGCGCGCATGCATCAGGCTTTCCTGCAGCGCGTCTTCCGACGATTGCTGGTGCGAACGCGCCAGCATCGAGCCGAGCGCGGGCGCGCCGATCGCGGCCAGCACGGCGGCGACCGCCAGGCCCATCATCGATTCGATCAGGGTGATTCCACATTCACGGGCGCGCATGACATCGTCTCCGTTGCTCGAAGACGACAGCGTGCGCCGATCACGTTTTCGAAAGCAGCGGCGCGATGCGACGGGACGTGTCGGCGCATGCTTACGCGGCGTGTAGGCCGCGCGCCGCGCGTTGTCGTGCCGCGGAGTTCAGCCGTGCGGCGCCGCGCGCGCGGCCGCTACCAGGCCGGCGAGGTAACGCACGTCCGCCATCTTCTGCGCTTCGGACGAGGCGCCGGCGATCAATGCAGACGCTTCGTCCAGTGCGGCGAGGCGCTGCTTGCCGCCCGCGGCATCGCTCGATTGCGAGATCGCACCGACGTACAGTGCATACGCGTAGTCGAGGCGGAACGTGGTGCCTTTCGCGCCGGCCTGCTGTTCGCCTCGGTAGTAATCGAGCGCTGGTTGCAGGATTTTCCGTGCTTCATCGTTGCGCCCTTGCATGGCGATCGCATGCGCGAGGGTAGCGCGCGCGCTGGAATTGCGGATGCGCGGATCGTCTTCCGAGGTTGGATTGGACGGGATGGCCAGCCACCTGCGCGCCAGCGCCTCCGCTTGCGGATACCTGCCGAGCCGAAGGGCGGCATCCGCGGCGGGCCCGAAGGTGCCTGCAAGGATGTTGTCCCTCAAGTAACGGGACGCCACGTCGACATCGGGAAGGCTGACGGCATCTACCTGGCCGATCCTGGCGACGGCATCGGCCAGGGCCTTCTGTGGTGCGCCTTCCGCCAGCAGCACGCGGATGCCCATTCCCTGTGCGGCGTTGGCAAGAAGCTTGCGCCGCGGGTTGTCCGGCGCGGACTGCGCGATCAATTCATCCACGTCGTGCTGGAAATTCTGCAGGGATTGCCGGGCCCCCGCCGAATCGCCCATCTCGGCCTGCAGGGTCGGCAGGGGAATCCACACGTACCACACCACCGGGCCGAGGCTGGCGGGCCTGCGCTTGTCCTGCTCCAGCGTCACGAGCGAACTCAGCGTGGCGATGGCGCGCGTGATTTCGCCATTCTCGAATTGGCGATCGGAGAGGACGCCCAAACCCCCATTGGCCCATCGCTGCCAGGCACCGAGGTCGGAGGGATTGAATCGCACTTCGTCCTCGCCCGACTGCACGGCCTTGATTGCATAGTCCATTGCGGAGGCATCATCGTGCTGGCGGTTCGCGAGTTGGGAAAGCAGTTCCGCCGCCCACGAACGATCGGCCATCGAATGCAGATCGCCCGGGCGCCGCACCAGGATCTTGCCGGCGAGTTCGTAGACCTGCTGCTCCAGTTTCTGCGCTTCCGGGATGCGGCCCAGCGACAACAAATGCCGCGCTTCGGAATCGGCGGTGTCCGCGTACGACGAGGTCGCGTCGAGATCCGAAAGGTCCAGGGCGCCCAGGCCGACCAGGATCCTGCGCGCTTCGTCGCAGGTCTTCACCGCCGTCTGCATCGGTTGCGCGTGGCTCAAGGGATTCAGGACATCCGCATACAATTGCCGCACGCGCCGCGAAGCGCCCGGTGCATACGCCAGCGGACGCAACAGGTCGGCGGCCTGGACCAATTGCGCCGGGCTTCCTTGACCGTTTCCGCCGCCCACCACGGCGTAATAGCCCTGGTTGTACAAGGCGAGTGCGAGGCCGTACGCAACCGGTTCGCTGCGATCGCCGGCCGTGCGCAGCTTTTCGAACATGGCCTGTGCCTGGCTGAAACTCCCGAACGCGGCGACCACCTTGCCGCTGGAGTTCTGCGCGGTTCCTTCGCGCACCAGCGCCATCGCGCGGTTGATCTGGGTTTGCCTCGTGCGGAGTTCCGGCGGCAGGCTGTCGTAGTAGTCGACCGTCATGTGCGCGAGTTTGCCCAGGGTTTCCAGCCGGCCGGTGGGCGCGAGTTCGGTATAGAAATCCTCGATCAGGAAGCCCACCAGTTTTTCGGCATCGCCGCGCGACTTCTGCGCCTCGGCTTCGGCGGTGCGCGCGCGCTGCATGTTGTACCAGCCGAAAACCGCGCCGGCGGCGGCGACCAGCATCAGCACGATGCACACGCCGGCGATCATGCGCGCGCGCACCAGCGCGCGATGCACCGCCGCTTCGCGCTCGCGCTGCGCGGCGAGCTGGCGTTCGGCTTCCTCGCGCGCCTCGCGTTCGCGCCGCAGGTTGCGGCTGGCGAGCACCACGCTGCACAGCACGTCGTGGGTCAGTTCCACGCGGCGCATGTCGAGGCGTTCCTCGATGCGCAGCAGGCGGCGATTCACCAGGGTCGCCAGCGCATCCGGCGAAGCACCCGCGGCGGCGAGCGCCTTGCGCACGCGTTCCTCGGCGAGGCTTTCGCGATAGCCGGATTCGGTCAGCAATTCGTCTTCGATCACGCGGCGCACGCCGGCGGGCTGATCGGCGAGCGCGCGTTCGTAGAATTCGGAAAGGATGGTGTCGCGCGAACCGGCCAGCAGGTCGGCGGAAATTTCGTGGCGTGCCTGCGCCTGCCGGGCGGCGTTCAATTCGCGGCAGACCAGGCTCAGCAGCGACGGTTCGATTTCCGCGTTGCCGAGTTCCGAACCACCCGCGACGAAGCGCACGATGGCCTCGGCGACTTCCTGCGACACCAGCCTGCCGCCGGGTTTCACCACCGCGCTCAGTGCCTGCGCCCCGTTCATGCGCGCGAGCCGCATGCGGTTCTGGGTGATGGAAGGCATGATGTCCTTCACGCCCTCCAGGTGCGCCAGATAGTCCTCGCGCAGCGCGATCAGCACGCGGTAGTCGGCGCGCGCGAAATCGAAATCCTGCACGGCGCTTTCGTCGTTTTCGAGTTGCGCTTCGAGCGCCGCCGGCGCGCGGTTCTCGACCAGGTCGGCCAGGTCCCCGAGGAATTGTTTCGCGCGCACACGCCCCGCGTCGTCGGCCTGGCCCAGCGTGAAGATTTCCTCGAACTGGTCGAAGATCAGCAGCGGCATCAGCGTGCGGCCTTCCGCATCGCGCAGCAGGTCGCCGCGATGGTGCAGGAATTCCCACAGGGATTCGCCTTCGATCGCGCTGCCCGGCCGCGTCCAGTGCCCGGCTTCGGCGGTGGCGCGGAAGATCGCCTGCTTGATCTGTTCCGAAGGCGGCGGCGATTCGGGTGCGTAATCGATCCGCACGTACACCGGGCAGAAATCCGCGCCGCGCAGGCGCGGCACCAGGCCCGCGCGCAGCAGCGAAGTCTTGCCCAGGCCCGATTGCCCGAACAGCACGGTCAGCAACTTGCGCTGCACGCGCCGCGCGAGTTCCGCGGCTTCCTCGTCGCGGCCGTGGAAATACGCGCGGGTTTCCTCGGAATACGAGAACAACCCCAGCCACGGATTTTCCGGATCGAGCATGACCGTGTCGCTGCGGTTGCCGTCGTTCATGCACGACTCCCGCTGCACAGCTCCTGCAGGCGGCGCAGGAATTCCGACGTGGCTTCGCCGCCGGGCAGCCGGGTCATGTGCACGGCCTTGAAGTGCTCGGGCACCAGCGCCGCGGATTCGGGCGTGTCGTCGATGCACACCGGCAGGACGAACACCGCGCCTTCGGCGATGTTGCGCGCGCGATCCACCGCGTAGCTCCATTCGCGGCGGAAGTAGGCTTCGTGCCTGCGCTGCGTGTTCGCCGAGATCACCGGCACGAAGAAGCTGCAACGCGCGATGTTGTTGCGGATCTTGCGGTCGTAGTCGTCGCCGCCTTCGAGGCGATCGAGGTCGAACCAGGTGGTCAGCCCGGCCGCGTCCATGCCCGCCTTCAGGCGCTGCACCGCGGGCAGGTCCTCGCGCGCGTAACTGATGAAGATCGCGTTTTCCGGCATCTCGCGCGCGGGCGGCAGGAAACGCTGCGGCGCGTTGGAATCCCGCGCCGGCGCCGGACGCTGGCGCGCGCTCCAGCGTCGGTGCAGTTCGGCGACGAAGGCTTCCGCGCCGCCGTACACGCGCGTGCGCACGCTGACCTGCTGCAGGAACGCGACCAGCCGTTCGTCCTTGGACGTGTGGTCGTCGGCGAACACTTCCGTGACGTCGCGCGGATCGGACAGCCGCTTGCGCTTGGCCATGCGCAGGAACAGCCGCGCCAGCCAGTTGGAGAAATCGCTGCCGATCAAGAGCAGATGATTGTGTTCGAGTTCGTGGAAAAGTTTCTCCGGCGTCAGGTGCTCGGATTGCAGCGCGCAGATGAACTCCAGCATGTCCTCGTCGGAAAGGACGTAGGTGGGCGACGCGGACAACCGGCCGAGCAGGTGGTACACCACCGTGCGCCGCAGATCCGCGCGTTCGGCCGGCAGGTCCGCCACGCGGTTGGGCGTGTAGGCGACCACCTCGGCGGAAGGCTGGCCGCCGTAGCGTTCCAGGTTCACCGCGTTCTCCAGCAGCGGATCGAACGTGGTGGTGACGAACAGGTCGAAATCGGTGATCTGCGCCAGCTGCCGCAGCGCCGGCGGCGGCT
>JAFEEJ010000220.1 GCA_018241145.1 Pseudomonadota bacterium
GCGGACTTTAGCGAGCATGGCTCGATCCCAAAGCGCAGGCCATGGATGGCCGTCGATGGGCGAGCTTTCCAGCGCCGTGCAAGACGCCGAGGCGCGCAGTCGAACGGCGGAGCAAGCGCCGCATGTCCGAGCGCATGGATGCGCGAGTTCGGCGCGGCCGCCGTTCGGCGAGCATCGAGGGAAGTTTCAGCAACACGATGTTGCTGAAACCGTCATGCCCGCGCGCAATGGCTTTGGTTACTTTCCCCGAAAGGAAAGTAACACGCTCGCGGCAGTGAGCGGAATCCGACTTTCTTGCGATGTGGTCGCACTGGATGCCGGCGTGCGCCGGCACGACGAGCAACGTTACGCCGCATCCGGCGGCGTATTCCCGCCGCTGAATTGCGTGCGGTTCTGGCGCCTGCGTTCGCGCAGGTCGGCGCGCCAGCGTCGGAAGTCGAGCAGCGACCCGATCGCATAGATGAACTTGAAGGCGGTGAGGCGGCGCAGCACGCGGCGGTCGTCGAACACGTCGCCAGCCAGCATGGAGACCACGCCTTCCTCCACGCGCCAGACGTTGCGCGGGTTGGCGAACAGCGATTTCATCACCGGCGAGTTGAAGCGGTAGATGAACCAGGCGAAGCGCGCGTAACCGTCGCGCATGCGTCGCTCGAAGCGTTTCTGCAGCGCGCGTTCGCGCTGCGGTTCGCGCTGCGGTTCGCGCAGGCTGCCGTCCACCACCTCGGCGGCGTGCAGCGCCGAATGCATGGTGAGGAACACGCCGGAGGAAAAGATCGGGTCGAGGAAGGCCCAGGCGTCGCCGATCATGATCCAGCGCGGCCCGCACATCTGCCTGCATGCATACGAGTAATTGCCGGTGACGCGCACGCCGGAAATGCGTTGCGCGCGCGTCATGCGTTCGGCCGCGTGCGGCACCATCGCCAGCGTCTGCGCGAGGAAGTCGGCGTTGTCCGCGCCCTTGCGCTGTTTCAGGTATTCCGGCTTGCACACGCAGCCGATGCTGGTGGTGCCGTCGGGCAGCGGGATGAACCAGGCCCAGCCGTGCGCGAAACGGTACACGCTGATGATGTTGCCGCCCGGGTCGCCGGTGTTGTAGTCGACATCGCGATAATGCGCGTACAGCGCGGCGCTCTGGTGTTCCGCGCTGCGCTCGACCAGCTTCAGCTGCTTGCCGAGGAAGGCGTCGCGGCCGGACGCATCCACCAGGTAACGCGCGCGCAGCGTGCGCGCCGCGCCGTTGTCCGCGATGCGCGCGGTGACGCCGTCGTCGCCGAATTCGACGCCTTCGACCTTCGCGCCTTCGCGCGCGTCCACGCCATGCTCGCGCGCGTGCGCGAACAGCATCGCGTCAATCTCCTCGCGCAGCACGTGGAAGGAATACGGCGGGGTTTCGCCCAGCGCACGGTCGAACTTGAAGGTGTAGTAGCTGCCGTCGTCGCGCGGGAAGTCCGCGCCGAGTTTCAGCCGGCCGATCGCGCGCAGTTTCTCCAGCGCGCCGATCTTCTCGAAGATCGGCATGTTGGCCGGCAGCAGCGATTCGCCGATGTGGAAGCGCGGATGGCGATCGCGTTCGAGCAGCACCACGCGGCGACCGCGTTGCGCCAGCAGGGTGGCGATGGTGGAACCGCCGGGGCCGCCGCCGATCACCAGCACGTCGGCATCCATGTGCTGTCCCTGCGCGGGAAAGCGGCCATCCATGGCCGGATTTTTCAGAGAAGCCTGCACGTTCTCAAACTCTCGCATGCCATTCGCTATGATATACATTCGCGCGCCGCGCCATCACCGTCGATCGCTCGATGTCCGTTTCCACCGACACGCCCCGAACCCGCGCGCCACGCCGTTCGACGCCGTGGCTGCCGTTGCTGCTGGCCGGGTATGCGCTGCTGGCGTTGCTCGGCGGCGTGCTGCGCCGTCCGCTGCTGTCCGCGTTTGCGCTGGCGTTGCTGGTGATCGCGCTGGGCATTGCCGCGGCGCGCAGGCGCAACGCATGGGGCGTCGCGGGCTGGCTGTCGTTCGCCGCGCTGGCCGTCGCGGCCGTCTCCGGCGGACGGATGCAATTGCTGTTGTCCGCGGTGCCGATCGCGGCGTTGCTCGTGGTGGCATGGATCTTCCTGCGCACCCTGCGGCGCGGGCGCGAGCCCCTGATCGTGCGTTGCATCCGCCTGATCGAGGGCGAAGCGCGGCTGGCCCTGCCGGGCGTGTCGAAATACGCGCGCGGCGCCACGTGGTACTGGGGCATCGTGCTGGTCGTGCAGGCGGCGGTGCTGGCCGCGCTCTGGCTGTCGGCGCGGCCGGGCGGATTGCTGGAGGCGCTCGGCATCGCGGCGCCGTGGCCGGTCCCGCGCGCGGATCTTGCGTGGTATCCGGAAGCCGGTTGCTGGGCGATGCTGGCGCTCGCGTTCGCCGTGGAATACGGTTATCGCCGCTGGGCGTTGCGCGACATCCCGCATCCGCCGGTGAAGCGCTTCATCGCCCACCTGTTGCAGCGCTGGCCGCAATTGCTGCGCGAGGGCGTTGCGGCATGAGCGCGAACGCTTTCAGCGCGCCGTTGCGCGTCGCGGCGTCGCATCCCGCCTTGCCGGGACATTTCCCGGGGAATCCCGTGGTGCCCGGCGTGGTGCTGCTGCAACGGGTGGCGGCGGCGCTGCGGCAATGGCGCGACCGGCGCGTGACGCGCGTCGAGGTGAAATTCCTCGCGCCCCTGCTGCCGGAGCGCGCGGCGCGCATCGAGCTGCACGGGGAAGACGCGCGCGTGCGCTTCGTGGTGCGCGACGACGACACCGTGTTCGCGCGCGGCACGCTGGAGTGTGCGTCGTGAGCGAACACTGGCAGCAACGCCCCGAAGGCGGCGGTCATTTCGCGATCTGGCTGATCCGCACCATCGGTTTGTACTGCGGCCGCACCTTCGCGCGGCTGTTCCTGTACCCGATCACGCTGTATTTCTATTTCCGCCGCGAGCCGGAGCGGCGCGCCTCCTTTGATTACCTGCAGCGCGTGTTCGGCAGGCCCGCCAACGCGTGGCAGGTGATGAAGCTGATCCACGCATTCGCCTGCACCATCCTCGATCGCGTGTTCCTGCTGGCGCGCGGCCTGAAGGGTTTCCACGTCACCACGCGCGGGCTGGAATACCTGCACGCGCAGCTCGACGCCGGCCGCAGCGTGATGCTGCTGGGTGCGCATTACGGCAGTTTCGAGGCCGCGCGCGTGCTGGCCACGCTCCGTCCGCAATACCGGCTGCGGCTGGTGATGGACAAGTCGAAGATGCCGGCGTTGACCGAAGTGCTCGGCGCGCTGGCGCCGGATCTCGCCGCCAACATCATCGATGCCGCGCGCGGCGGCACCGATGTGGTGCTGGCGATTTCCGAAGCGGTGCGCGAGGGTTCCTCGATGGTGGCGATGCTGGGCGACCGCGGCCGCGCGCACGAGATGATGCGGCAGGCGCCCTTCCTCGGCGAGCCCGCGCCGTTTCCGGTCGCGCCGTGGCTGATCGCCTCCACCCTGCAACTGCCGGTGCTGCTGTGCCTCGGCACCTACCGCGGCGGCAACCGCTACGAGCTGGTGTTCGAACCGCTGGCCGAACGCGTGGAGCTGCCGCGCGGACAGCGCGAAGCCGCGCTGGATGCGTACATCCGCGGTTACGCCGCACGCCTGGAACATCATGTGCGCGATGCACCCTACAACTGGTTCAACTTCTATGATTTCTGGCATTCGCTGCCGCCCGACGAAGCCGAACACGCCGCACCCGCGGTGGCCGCGGGCCACGCCGAGTGAGCGCGCGATGAAGCGGTTCGTGCTGGCGGCGCTGGCGCTGTCGCCGTGCGCATTCGCCGCCGCGCCGCCGGACCTGGCCGCGACGATCCTCGCGCATCTGGCGAAACCGGGTTCAGCGCAGACCGAATTCATCGAAGTCGCCTACCGCGGCATGCTGGATCGCCCGCTGGTCACTTCCGGCACGATGCAATGGCTGGGCGGCGACAAGCTGGAACGCGACGTGCAGAAACCCTACAAGGCGGTGGCGAAGATCGGCGACGGCCGGATGAGCGTGCAGCGCGGCGATGGCGCGGTGCAGAGCATGCCGATCGAACGCGCGCCGCAGATGGCGGCGATCCTCGCGGGGTTCCGCGCGTTGCTGGGCGGCGACGCCGCGCAGTTGTCGCGGGATTTCGAAGTGAAGGCCGCCGGCAACGAGGCGCGCTGGGTGCTGACGCTGACGCCGCGCGCGGGCGAATTGAAAGCGCGCGTGCAATCGATCCAGATCGACGGACGCGGCGATGCGCCGCGCTGCATGACGCTCAGCGAAGGCGACGGCGACACCACCATCACCCTTGTCGGCGCGATGGCGCGCGCGGGGTTGCAGAGTTCGGCGCCGCTGCAATCGGCGCTCGCGGCGCGCTGCCGCAATGACTGACGGGGTGCGCGTCTGAGCCGCGGCGCGAAAATCGCGCTGTATCTCGCGTGGCTGGTCGTCATCGCCGCGATCGGCTTCGGCGTCGCGCGGCATTTGAGGATAAGTTCCGACCTGCGCAGTTTCATGCCGCCGCCGCAAACGGCCGACCAGAAATTGCTGCTGGACGAGATCGGCGAGGGCCCGGGTTCGCGCCTGCTGCTGCTGGCGATCGGCGGCGCTTCCGGCGAGCAGCTTGCGCGACTGTCGCAGGGCCTGAAAGCCGCGCTGCAGGACGATCCGCGATTCCTGCGCGTCGCCAATGGCGATGCGAATCCCGATGCGCTGGCGTCGAGCCTGCTGCCGTACCGCTACCTGCTTTCGCCCACGCTGGATACGCGGCGTTTCGATGCCGATTACCTGCGCGACCAGTTGACGCAGCGGCTGGACGATCTGTCCTCGCCCGCGGCGTCGATGCTGAAACCGATCCTGCCGCGCGATCCCACGCTGGAAATCCTGAAACTGGCGCAGCGCTGGGCGCCGGCGAAGCAACCGCAATTGCGCGAGGGCGTGTGGTTCTCGTCGCGCAACGAGGCCTTGCTGGTCGCCGAAACGCGCGCGCCCGGCTTCGACCCCGGCGCGCAGCGCGATGCGATCGCCGCGTTGCAAAAGCATTTCGATGCGCTGCCGGGCTCGAAGAGTGCCGAGCTCGTCATCAGCGGTCCCGGTTATTTCTCGCTGCAAGTCAGTTCGCGCACCAAGGCCGAAGCCGACCGCTTCGGTTTCATCACCACCGCGGGGTTCGTGATCCTGTTGCTGCTGGCGTATCGCAGCATCGTCCCGCTGCTGGTCACCGCGTTGCCGCTGCTGTCGGGCGCGGTGTGCGGATTTGCCGCGCTGGCGCTGGTCTTCGGCGAAGCGCACGGCATCACCATCGCCTTCGGGTTCACCCTGCTGGGCGTGGCGCAGGAATATCCGATCCGCGTGTTCAGCCACCGGCGCGCGGGCGTGGGCGCGTTGCAAAGCGTGGGGGACTTGTGGCCGCTGCTGGCCACCGCGATCGTGTCGACCTGCATCGCGTACCTCGCCTTCTTCGCTTCGGGCGTCACCGGCCTGCAGCAACTGGCGGTGTTCACCATCACCGGCCTGATCGTCGCGGGCGCCTGCACGCGCTGGCTGCTGCCGCGCGTGTTGCCGGAGCGCTTCCGCGACGCGGCGCAGACGCCGGGGCTGGCGGGCGCATGGAAGTTCCTCGCGCGCCTGCCGCGGCCGCGCTGGTTGCCGTGGCTGGTGTTGGTCGCCGGTGTGCTGGTCGTCGCGTTCGCGCCGGCGAAATTCTGGGAGAACGACCTGTCCGCGCTGGCGCCGGTGCCGAGATCCCTGCTGCTGACGCAGGCGCGTCTGGGCGGGGAACTGGGCGCGCCGGATGTGCGTTATCTGCTGGTGCTGCGCGCAGCGAGTGCCGACGGTGTGCTGCGGTTGTCGGAACGGATCACGCCGCAGGTCGACGCGCTGGTCGCAAGGCACGCGGTGGACGCGGTGGAATTGCCCTCGCGTTACCTGCCCAGCGTCGAAACGCAGCGCGCGCGCCAGGCGGGGTTGCCGGATGCGGCGGCGCTGCAGGCCGCATTGGCGCAAGCGGAACAGGGATTGCCGTTCCGCACCGGCCTGTTCGCGCCGTTCGTGGCGGATGTCGAAGCCGCGCGCGCCTTGCCGCCATTGACGCCGGAGCGGTTCGAGCAAACGCCGCTGGGCGCGCGTCTGCAGGCGATGTTGTTGCATCACGGGGACGGGAAGAGCGCCGTCCATGGCGGAAGGGCTCCGTGGATCGGGTTGGGCACGCTGATCGGCGTGCACGATCCGGGAGCCATCGCCGCGCTCTCCGCGTCCACGCATGGTGCAGCGCACCTGCTGGACCTGAAGGCTGCGTCGGAATCCTTGCTGATCGGCTATCGGCAGCGGATCCTGGTCGCACTGGCCATCGCCGCACTGCTGCTGTGCGCGACCGTGACGATCGCGCTGCGCGGCCCGCGCCGCGCCTTGCACGTGCTGGCGCCGATGACGCTGGCGACGCTGATGGTGCTGGTGGTGCTGCGCGCGGCGGGAATCCCGCTGTCGCTGTTTCATCTGGTCTCGCTGACGCTGGCCGCCGGGCTCGGCCTGCACTACGCGCTGTTCTTCGAGCGCCGCACCGACGACCCGGCCGAGGAACGCCGTACCCTGCACGCCACGCTGGTCTGCGTGATCTCGGCGCTGCTGGTGTTCGGCGTACTGGCACTGTCGAGCGTGCCGGTGTTGCGCGCGATCGGATTGACCGTGGCGCTGGGCGTCGCATTCCATTTCACGTTGTCGGTGCTGATGGCGCCCGCGGGACACCTCCAGGCGCCGAACGGATCCGCCCCTGATTCGCCGGTTTCGTCGAATCAGGCGCCAAGATGAAGCATGCTTGATTCGCGCGCGGTACATCCATGCGCCGCGTTGCTTCATGGAGTCTCGAGGATGCTTGAAAAGAGCGATTGGGCGCAGCTGATTCCGCACGCGGGCAGCATGTGCCTGCTGGATGCGGTCGTGGAATACGACGCAGCGCGCATCCACGCGACCAGCGCCACGCACGCGGATGCGGGCAATCCGCTGCGCGACGCCGGGCGCCTGCACGCGGTGGCCTTGTGCGAATACGGCGCGCAGGCGATGGCGGTGCACGGCGCGCTGCTGGCGCGCGAGCACGGCGGTCGCGCGCGGCCCGGATGGCTGGTGTCGCTGCGGGACGTCGAATTGCACGCCGAATTCGTCGAGGCGTTGCCCGGCGCGCTGGACGTGCATGCCGAATGCTTGCTCGATGCCGGCTCCAGCATGCAGTATGCGTTCCGCGTGGAGCACGCGGGTGTGTTGCTCGCGTGCGGACGCGCGGCGGTACTGGTGCAGACACAAGGGGAAACCTCATGATCCAGGTGCAACGGCGTGTGCTGGTCACCGGCGGCAGCGGCGACATCGGCGGCGCGATCTGCCGCGCGTTGGCACGCGAAGGCTGGCACGTGCTGGTGCACGCCAATGCCAATGCCGCGCGCGCGCAGGGCGTCGTCGATTCGATCTGCGGATCCGGCGGCGGCGCGGAGATCATCGTGTTCGATCTTGCCGACGGCGACGCCACCCGTGCCGCATTGGAACGCGCGCTGGAGGCCGGGCCGATCGCGGCGCTGGTGCACAACGCCGGCATCCACGACGACGCGCCGCTGGCGGGCATGCGCGCCGACCAGTGGACGCGCGTGATCGACGTTTCGCTGCACGGTTTCTTCCACGTCGCGCAACCGTTGCTGCTGCCGATGTCGCGCGCGCGCTTCGGCCGGATCGTGTGCATCTCGTCGATCGCGGCGGTGCTGGGCAACCGCGGCCAGGCGAACTACGCCGCGGCCAAGGCCGCGCTGCACGGCGCGGCGAAATCGCTGGCGCGGGAAATGGCGGCGCGCGGGGTCACCGTGAATGTCGTGGCGCCCGGCATCATCGAAGGCAGCATGACGCACGGATTGTTCGCGCCGGAGCAGATCCGCCTGATGATCCCCGCGGGACGCATGGGCACGCCCGCCGAAGTGGCGCACGCGGTGGCGTTCCTGTGCTCGGACGGCGCGTCCTACGTCAACGGCCAGGTGCTGGCGGTCGCCGGCGGCATGGGCTGAACGCTGGAACCTGCCGGACGGGTGCGGCATGCTCGCGGGACGATCCGATCGAGGGAAACCGCATGAAAGTGCAGGATTGCATGCTGGCCGCGGCTTTGGCGCTGGCCGTACCGTTGCTCGCCGTCGCCGACGGCTCCGTGGTGAGCTACGTCGAAGCGAAGAACGCCACCAATCCACCGCCGGCGAAAGCCTTGCACGAGTTCGCCCGTTTCGACATCGCGCCGATCGCAATGGACGTGCCGTACGCGGGGCAATCCGCCAATGAGGATGCGCGCAAGCGGTTGCAGGCCGACCTCGACTTGCGCGTGCAGCCACTGCTGGCGCAATGGAACGCCGCGAACGGGCAAGGCCACGCGCTGCAAATCGAACCGACGATCCGTCACATCAAGTTCATCGGCGGCGGCGCGCGCTTCTGGGCGGGCGCGTTCGCCGGCGGTTCGGCCGTGCTGATGACCGTCAAGCTGACCGACCGGACCACGGGCGAAACGATCGCCGAACCGGAGTTCTACCAGCACGCCAACGCGCAGGGCGCGGCCTGGTCGTTCGGCGGCACCGACAAGGCGATGCTGGGACGCGAAACCCAGTTGATCGCCGACTACCTGAAGGACAACTACGACCACGCCGTCGGCGGCCCGACCGGCAAGGACGGTTGAGCGAGTTTCAGGATTCCGCGAATTCGTTTTCGGGTTGTCCGGCGGACACGGGCTGCCGGAACAGCGGCGGCCTGGCGCGCGTGCCTGCGGCCGCGAGCAACGCGGAAACCTCCAGCCCGGGGCACCCGCGTGCCGCGCGCTCGCCGATCGATCCCGCCAGCGCGTGCAGCAGCTCGACGTTTGCGCGCAGGCGTGCGCGCACCTGGGTATCGTCGAGTTCGTCGTGCAGGCCGGAATTCAATTGCGCGAACCAGCGCAACTCGTGCTGGTCCAGCCATGCGCGCGGACTGCGTGGCTGGTGCGCCGCATGCCAGGTGCGGAAGAACGCCTGCATCGTTTCGTTCAACGACTGCGCGGCCGCCAACTGCGGGCGCAGTTCGGAAAGCAGGTTCAAATCGGTCAGGCGCCTGCCGATCGCCAGCGGGCACAGCACGCCCCAGTAGTAGGCGTAATCCCAGATCACCTTCATCGGCATCACCTGCGGATCGCCGAACAACGCGTACTGTCCGCGGAACAGGCCGAGCATGTTGCGATAGAACGAGAAGTACAGGTCCTGATAGATCGCGGCGTGCGCGGCCAGCGGCTCGCCGACGCGGTCGCGCGCGATCAGTTCGACGATGTAGTGGTTGGCGATCGCGATGAAATCCGAACCCGGCGAATAGAACGGATCGAGGAACAGACCGGCCTCTCCGGTGAGCGCCCAGCGGTCGGCGCTGAACACCTGCTTGCAACCGTAGGACACGCGGCGCAGATATGCGAAATCCATCGGCCCGCCGTCGAGCTTGTCCAGCTCGCGCGCCAGCGCCGGCTGGTGCACGCGCAGCCACGCCAGCGCGCGCTCGTACGAATTGAAGGTTTCGATCGGATGCGCCTTCGCATCCGCCACGATGCCGACCGAATGCGCGCCCGACACCAGCGGGATCAGCCACACCCAGTAACCGGGGCCGCACAGGTGGTTGGTGGAACGCCAGCGCTCCGGCGGCGCGCACCGGGCGCGCCACGCCGCGTCGTCGCACCACGCATCCGGTTCCAGGCGCGCGCCGATGCGGAACCACGCCGCGCCGATGTCGTGGTCGTTGTCTTCGGCCAGGTCGAAATGCCGCTTCAGCAGGCCGGCGCGGCCCGAGGCGTCGACCAGCCAGCGCGCGTGCAGCGTTTGCGTGCCGCCATCGCGCTCGCAACGCACCGCGTGCAGGGCGCCGTTGTGGCCGGGCGCGACCGCGCGCACGGTGCAGCCATTGTCGAATGCGATCTCCTGCGCGCGCGCCTCGTCGATCAGGAACGATTCGAACACGCCGCGGTCGAGCTGCCAGGTCGGGGTGTCCAGCACGCGCGACACGCCGAGTTCGGTCACGCCATCCAGGTCCTCGCGGCCCTCGGAAAAGAAAAAGCGGAAGCCGAACTTGCGGATCTGCCGCGCATCCAGGTGCGCGCGCAGGCCCAGCACGTTGGCGAAGTAGTCCGCGCCGATCTCGACGGTGGATTCGCCGACCTTGTGCGCGGCGGCGCGCGGCGGTTCGACGCGGCGTTCCAGCACGCGGATGGAGAATTCCGGAAAACGCGCGCGCAGGTGCAGCGCCAGGGTCAATCCCGCCAGGCCGCCGCCCAGGATCAGGACATCGTCGTGCGCGTCCGCAACGTCCATGGAATGTCTCGAATTGCCCGCCGCGATTGTGCCATGCGCCGCGCCGGCAAAGGCTAGAATGGCCGGATGGACAATCAAACCATGCTGGTCACCGGTGCATCGTCCGGCTTCGGCGCGGCGATCGCGCGGCATTTTGCGGAGAACGGCTGGCGCGTGGTCGCCTGCGCGCGGCGCGCGGATCGCCTCCGGCAATTGGTGGACCGCCATGGCAACGATCACGTGCACGCGGCCGCGTTCGATGTCCGCGATGAAGCGGCGATGCGCGGCGCGCTGGATGCGCTGCCGGAAGGATTCCGGGATATCGATTTGCTGGTCAACAACGCGGGGCTCGCGCTCGGAACCGCGCCCGCGCAGCACGCCGATCTCGCGCAATGGCGGCAGATGATCGACACCAACGTCACCGCGCTGGTGACGCTTACGCGCATGCTGCTGCCGCGGCTGATCGAACGGCGCGGCGCGATCGTCAACATCAGTTCGATCTCCGGCACCTATCCGTACAAGGGCGGCAACGTGTACGGCGCAAGCAAGGCCTTCGTCACCCAGTTCTCGCTCGGCCTGCGCACCGACCTGCACGGCAGCGGCGTGCGCGTCACCTCGATCGAACCGGGCATGGCCGAAACCGAATTCACGCTGGTGCGCACCGGCGGCGACCGCGCGGCATCGGACACGATGTATCGCGGCGCGCATCCGATCACGGCCACCGACATCGCCGACACCGTGTGGTGGATCGCCAACCTTCCCGCCCACCTCAACGTCAATCGCATCGAGCTGATGCCGGTCAGCCAGTCGGCGGCGGGGTTGCAGGTTGCGCGGGATTCGTAGCGCTGCATCCGACGCACCCGCTGTCGTCGCCGGCCCAGGCCCCTCCTGCGGTCGTCGCGCGCCGCGCTATGCTCCACGCCTGCGCAACCGCTGCGTGAGTCCGAATGTCCGAGGGGTCCGCTTTTCTTGCGGAACTGAAACGCCGCAATGTATGGCGCGCGGCAGTGTTGTATGCAGGCGCCGCGTGGGCGTTGTCGCAAGGCGTCGCTCAACTCGGGCCTGTCTTCGGGATGCCGGGCTGGGTC
>JAFEEJ010000221.1 GCA_018241145.1 Pseudomonadota bacterium
TTCTTGCCTGCGTTGGGGCGGTTCCGCGTCCGGTGGTTGTGTGGGGGTGTGCTGTTGTTGTTTGCTGGGGGGGGGGGGGGCGGGGGGGGGGGGGCGCGATCTTGCACTGTGGGCCGTACTTCCCCCCTCGGTCTTGATCGCGGGGTCGCTGAGTACACCGTGGATTCGTTCGGCCGGCCGTTTCGGCGATTTGTCTTACGGCATTTACGTCTACGCCTATTTCGTCCAGCAGCTTTGCGTCCGCTACTGGCCCGGGCCACGTTCCTTCGCAGGCTCACTGTTGGTGTCCGCCCTGGTGGCGGCGAGCTTGGCATGGTGCTCGTGGCATGGCGTGGAAGCCCCGTCATTGCGGCTGAAGCGCCGATTACGTGAATGGTTTCCTGATCATGCCGCTTGAGCTGCAGGGGCGTTGAACCAGGGGATGTAGGTAAGGGGGATGTAACGACGAACCCGCCTTGCGGCGGGTTCGAAAGATTGAAACTGGATCCCGGGTTCCGCGCTGCGCGCTGCCCCGGGACGACGTTTTGGCAAAGCCGCGCGAAAAGTGCGCGGACCAAAATGTCACTTGATCTTGCCTTCCTTGTAGATCACGTGCTTGCGCACGACAGGGTCGTATTTCTTCACTTCCATCTTGTCCGGGGTGTTCTTCTTGTTCTTGTCGGTGGTGTAGAAGTGACCGGTGCCGGCCGAGGAGGTCAGGCGGATCTTGTCGCGTTTGCTTGCCATGAGGGTTCTCCTTATACCTTCTGTCCCTGCTTGCGCAGGTCCGCGAGCACGGATTCGATGCCGTTCTTGTCGATGGTGCGCAGCGCCTGGCTGGACACGCGCAGTTTCACCCAGCGCTTTTCGCTCGCGACCCAGAACCGGCGTTCGTGCAGGTTGGGCAGCCAGCGCCGCTTGGTCTTGTTGTTGGCGTGCGAGACGTTGTTGCCGCTCATCACGCGCTTGCCAGTGACTTGGCAGACTCGTGCCATGACATTTTCTCCTCGGATCCCGCGTGGCCCGCGGGACATCGGCCCGGCAGTGCAGACTTCGCGCGATGGCCGGAAAGGCGCCGTTTCGGCCCGCGTCGCGCCGCAGGCCGCCCGGGAGCCCGGGCCGGCGGAAAATCAAGCGGTCAAGTGTAGCAGAGGCCTCGCCGAGGCGGCAATCGAAGGTGCAGCCGCCCGGCAACTGTGTGACAATCCCGCTTCTGTATCCCCCGGCGGCGGCAAGGATGCGCCGCTCCGTGAAGCAGGTACCTCCCTGCTACGCGTGCGTACACATCGAAGCCGTGCCGGGATGTGCCCCGGACTCGGCGGGCTCCTGAAAATCCCGGATGGATCGGTCCGGAGCTTCCCATCCTTTCCAGTGGAGTTCGAACACCATGGCAGAACAAACCCCGGCCCCGGGCAACGGCATGGCCGCGCCGCAGCAGCGGCAGATGGCCCTGCAGAAGATCTACGTGCGCGACATTTCCTTCGAGGTGCCGAATGCGCCGGCGGTGTTCCGCGAGGACGGCCAGCCGCAGGTGCAGTTGAACCTCAGCCACAAGGCGACCCCGATCGGCGACGACTCCTACGAGGTGATCCTCACGCTCACCGTCACCTGCACCCTCAACGAACGCACCGCCTATCTCGCAGAGGTGCAGCAGGCGGGAATCTTCGGACTGGTCGGATTCGCGCAGGACGAAATGAACGCGGTGCTCGGCAGCTATGCGCCCAACGTGCTGTTCCCCTATGCCCGCCAGGTC
Organism: Pseudomonadota bacterium; assembly: GCA_018241145.1. Lineage (GTDB taxonomy): Bacteria > Pseudomonadota > Gammaproteobacteria > Xanthomonadales > Rhodanobacteraceae > 66-474. Next base: position 1,733 of record JAFEEJ010000221.1, read on the forward strand.
ATTTCGGACATGGTGCAGAACGGGGGCTTCCCGCCGTTGCTGCTGCAGCCGATCAACTTCGACGCGTTGTACGCCGAGCAGTTGCAGCGTGCCGCGGGCGGCGACACGCCTGCGTTGAACGCCTGAGAGCGGATCACGCGAATGGGGGAGCGCGTTGCCGTACTCGGCGCCGGTTCCTGGGGGACGGCACTCGCGGCCCTGCTGAGCCGCAATGGCGTGCGCACCACCTTGTGGGGGCGCAATGCCGGGGCGCTGGCCAAGATCGCGGGCGAGCACCGCAACGCGCGGTATCTGCCGGAAGCGGAACTGCCCGCGGAGCTGGCGTTCGCGGCCGACCTGCGCGAGGCGCTTGCCGGGGTCGACCTGGCGCTGATCGCCGTTCCCAGCCATGCCTTCGGTGAAGTGCTGGAAGAAGCCGCGACCTTCCTGCCGCCACAGGCAGGCTGCGCCTGGGCGACCAAGGGCTTCGAGCCGGGCACCGGGCGCTTTCTGCACGAGCTGGTCGCCGAACGCCTGCCGCGGACGCCGGCGGCGGTCGTCACCGGGCCTTCCTTCGCGCGCGAAGTCGCCGCGGGCCTGCCGACCGCGGTGACCGTGCATTCTCATCAGGACGCCTTCGCGCACGAGGTCGCCGAAGCCTTGCATTCGAATACTTTCCGCGCGTATACCGGCAACGACATGCTCGGTGCGGAACTCGGCGGCGCGATGAAGAACGTGCTGGCGGTCGCCACCGGCGTCGCCGACGGCATGCAACTCGGCCTCAACGCACGCGCCGGCCTGATCACCCGCGGCATGAACGAGATGCTGCGCCTGGGTGCCGCGCTCGGCGCACAGGCGCAGACCCTGATGGGGTTGGCGGGGATGGGCGACCTGGTGTTGACCTGCACCGGGGAACTGTCGCGCAACCATCGTTTCGGCGTGGCGCTGGGCCGTGGCGTGCCGCTGAAGCAGGCACTGGAAGACATCGGCCAGGTGGTCGAAGGCGCCGTCACCGCAGACGAAGTGATGCGGCTGGCGAACCGGCACGGCCTCGACCTGCCGATTTCGCAACACGTGCAACTCGTCCTGCGCGGTGAAATGACGCCCACCGATGCACTGCGTTCGCTGCTGGCGCGCGAACGCAAGCCGGAATACCCGGAGCACCTGTTCCGCGCCTGAAACACCCTCTTTTTCCGGCTGCGGTCGCGGCGTGGATGCGGGCTTGCGCTGTGTCGAGCGGTACGGACATCCGGCCGGTGCCTTGCGCGGATCGCACGATGCTTCGCGCGTCCAGATCAGAAGCGGGCCGGGAAACGCGTTCATTGCCCGCGCGTGCCGGTGTATGCTCGGCGTTTTGACCGGCGAGACAGCGCCGATGCAAAGCCGCAATGCGTCGACCGAACCCGCTGACGACCCCGCGACCGCGCGGAAGCCGGACAGGCAGGCCGCGGCGTTGCCGGTAGCGTGGCGGCGCCTGCTTGGCGAGCCCGTTTCGAAACGCCGCACGCCCTCGGGATCGATGCTGGGCTTCCTGATGGAACTGCTGCACGAGGAACCGTCGGCCGCGCGCGTGGAAGTCGCCCCGTTGTTGCTGGAGCCAGTGCCCGGCGGCCGGCTCGGCCGTGCGGTGCCGCTCGATCCCAAACAGTTGACGCAAGCGGGATTGCCCGGGCCGATGCTGCGCCTGGCGGCGGGCGTGCTCGGCCTGCCGCAGACGCAACGCAAGGGGCGTTCGTACGCGCACCTTTCCGGCGAGTTCGGCGATGCGTTGCTCACCGAGATCCTGGACAGCGCGCCCTGCCTGCTCGGCGGCGTGGCCGGGTTGCGGCTGGCGCACGGCAAATCGCGCAAGCTGGAATGGCACTGGCAGATCGAGCCGGACGGACGCCAACGCCTGCTGCCGGAATTGTCGTCCACGCAACGGCTGTTGCGCGTCGGCGGCCTGTGGTATCTCGATCCCGAACGCGCCGAGCTCGGTTATTTCGAGGATTCCCTCGACGAGGTCGCGTGGCTCGACGCGCCGCCGCTGTCACCCGAGCACGGCGAGACGTTGGCGCAGGCGCTCACCGCGTCGCCGCACGCAAAACGCATTCCTGCGCCGCGCGCATTCGCCGCGGTGGAACGCGCGGAACTTGCGCCGAAACCGGTGCTCACGCTGCATGCGCTGACACGCCACGCGCGCATCGGCGCGGGCACGCCGCCGCTCGCCTACGCGCGACTGGCGTTCGACTACGGCGGCGAAAAACTTCCCGGGCGCGGCGGCGAACCGCTGGTGCGGCGCGTGCGTGACGGAAAACTGATCGAGATCGCGCGCAAGCGCGCCGATGAACTGGCGACAATGGAGCGGCTGGAAGGTTTCGGCCTTGCGCCCGCGGTCGATTGCGAAGGCCTGCCCTGGGACATGGCCGACGCATTGCCCGAAGACGCGTGGCTGTTTCCCGGCAAGGGCTACGCAGGCGCGCTGGAAGTCAACACGCCGGCGCGCTGGTTGTCGCTGCGCGAAAAACTGGAAACCGACGGCTTCAATGTCGATTACGCGTCGACGTTTCCGTTCGAGGTACTGGAAGGGCCGCCGCGCTGGTACGGGGTGGCGACGGAAGAGAAGACCGGGGATGCCTTCGATTTCGAAATCGGCATCGAGGTGGACGGCCAGCGCGTGAATCTGCTGCCGGCGGTGGGCCGCGCACTTTCCGAACACACGCTGTCGCTGACGCCGCCACCCAACGAAACCGAAGACGCGGTGTGGTATGCGCCGGTGGACGAACGCCGCCGCGTGCCGGTGCGCATGTCGGTATTGCGCGCGTTGCTTGCGCCGCTGGCGGAATATCTGCAACGCCCGCGCGACAAGTTGCGCCTGCCGCGCGTGCAGGCGGGCCGCCTGGAGGAATTCGAGCAGGCGCTGCCGAAAGACCGCGGCAAGCTGGAAGCGCCCAAGGAACTTACCGGGTTCACCGCGCGCCTGCGCGAGGCCGCGGCGCATGCGTCCGATGCGATTCCCCCCGGGTTCGTCGGCGAATTGCGCCCCTATCAACGCGAAGGACTGCGCTGGTTGAATGCGTTGGCCGAAGCAGGCCTGGGCGGCGTGCTGGCCGACGACATGGGCCTGGGCAAGACCGTGCAGCTGCTGGCGCATCTGCTGGCGTTGAAGCATGGCAGCGCGCTGACCCAGCCCGCGTTGATCGTCGCGCCGACCAGCCTGATCCCGAACTGGCAGGCCGAAGCGAAGCGATTTGCGCCGGCGTTGAAACTGCTCACGCTGCACGGACCGGAACGCGTGCGCAGTTTCGACCGGCTCGCCGGCCACGACGTGATCCTCACCAGCTACGCGCTGCTGCCGCGCGATCTTTCCGTGCTGCGCGAGCAACCGTTCGCGCTGGTGGTGCTCGACGAAGCGCAGCAGGTGAAGAATCCGCGCACGCAGGCGCGGCGCGCGCTGCTTTCCATCGCCGCCACGCGGCGCGTGTGCATGACCGGCACGCCGCTGGAAAATCATCTGGGCGAATTGTGGTCGCAGATGGACCTGGCCGTGCCGGGGTTGCTCGGCGACGAGGGTTCTTTCCGCAAGCATTACCGCATCCCGATCGAACGCCAGTCCGATGCCGATTGCCAGGCGCGTCTCAACCACCGGCTCGCGCCCTTCATCCTGCGCCGCACGAAGGGACAAGTTGCGAAGGAATTGCCGCAGAAGACCGAAATCGCGCGCAGCGTGGCGCTGTCCGGGCGCCAGCGCGAACTCTACGAATCATTGCGCGTGTCGCTGGCCGACGAATTGCGCGAGGTGATCCGCCAGCGCGGCATCGAGCACAGCGGCATCATCGTGCTCGATGCGTTGCTGAAACTGCGGCAGGCCTGCTGCGATCCACGCCTGGTGAAACTGGAAGCCGCGCGCGGCGTGCGCGAGTCGGCCAAGCTGGAACTGCTGATGGACATGGTGCCGGACCTGGTGTCCGAAGGCCGGCGCGTGCTGCTGTTCTCGCAATTCACCGAAATGCTGGCGCTGATCGCGCGCGAACTGGATCGCCGGCACCTGAAGTACGTCACCCTCACCGGCGACACCCGCGACCGCGCCGAGCCCGTGCGCAAGTTCCAGGACGGCGAAGTGCCGCTGTTCCTGCTGTCGCTGAAGGCCGGCGGCGTCGGGCTGAACCTCACCGCCGCCGATACCGTGATCCACTACGATCCGTGGTGGAATCCCGCCGCCGAAGCGCAGGCCTCCGATCGCGCGCACCGCATCGGCCAGGACAAACCCGTGTTCGTTTACAGATTGATCTGCGCCGGCACGGTCGAAGAACGCATCGAACAATTGAAGGCACGCAAGGCCGAACTCGCGCAGGCGGTGCTGGAAGGCGGCGGCACCCGCGACAAACTGGCATTCGACGAGGACGATCTGGAAGCGTTGTTTGCCGCCGAATAAGCGCAGCGCATGTGTAACAGCGCCGTCATTCCGGACACGGCGGAGCCGTGATCCGGAATCTGCTCTTGAAGCAGGATTCCGGGCCCCGCACGCGCGTGACCCCGGAATGACGGCAATGAACATTGCGGATTCCTGGAGCGAACGATGATCACCGGAACTTGCGACGGCGGCTGCGATTGCCAATACGTGCGTTACCGCATGACGAGCACGCCGCTGTTCGTGCACTGCTGTCATTGCCGCTGGTGCCAGCGCGAAACCGGCTCGGCGTTCGTGATGAACGCGCTGATCGAAAGCGATCGCGTGCAGGTGCTGAACGGCGAAGCGGACCTGGTGCCGACGCCGTCCAACAGCGGCAGGGGCCAGAAGATCGCGCGCTGCCCGCGCTGCCGCATTGCCCTGTGGAGTCATTACGCTGGCGGCGGCGACATCTTCAGCTTCATCCGCGTCGGCACGCTCGACGACCCGGACCGTTTCCCGCCGGACATCCACATCTTCACGTCGAGCAAGCAGCCGTGGGTGATCCTGCCGGACAACGTGCCGGTGATGCCGGAGTACTACGATCGCGAGAAATGTTGGCCGAAGGAAAGCCTGGAACGGCGCGCCGCTTTGCTGTCCAGGCAATGATCGAGCTTCGGCCTAGGAAGGCTCGCGCTTCAAGCCATTCTCCTCCAGCGCCTCCAGATACGCCGTCCAGTTGCGTTCCCGGTTGACGCCGAGGTCATGGAGGGTGCTCCAGGAAAAGATGCCGGTGGCATGGCCGTCGGAGAAACGCAGCAGCACGCCGTAGTTGCCGACGGGTTCGATGGAATCGATGTTCACGTCGCGCTTGCCGGCGATGAGCACTTGTTGTCCCGGACCGTGGCCCTGCACTTCGGCGGATGGCGAATGCACGCGCAGGTATTCGCAGGGAAGGTGGAAGCACTCGCCGGTGTCGAAGAAAACTTCCAGGGTGTGCGAGGCGCGGTGCAGGATGATGTCGGTGGGGCGGGGCATCAGCTTGTCATTCCGGGTTCCGCGCTGCGCGGCCCCGGATGACGGCAGGCACGGGCGGCCATTTCGGGGTTCCGGTCTAGCCGCGGCTTGCGCCCGACCCGACTTGATCGATCCGCGGCCACTGGCCGGCGACATCCAGCAGGGCTTGCGCGTAAGGTTCGTCGAAGCTGATCGTGGAAACTTCGTCCCACGCGAAGAACGACGGCTCGCGCAGCCATTCGGCGTCGGGCGTGATTTCCTGCAGGTTGAAGCCGTCATCCTCGATGTTGAGCAGGCGGCCGATGTAGCAGACTTCGGTTTCTTCTTCGCTGTCCACGTGCACGCCCATCACCGCGGCGTGTCCGGCGGCGGCGCGCACGACCTGGTCGATGCCGTCCAGCGGGAAGTCGCGTGGCAGGCGGGGGAAGATCTTGCGGATGGCCAGCGCCTTGCCGATGAAGGCGTGATGCGATTCGGGCGCCTCGACCTCGGTGATGTCGCGCAGGCGCATGGTGTACAGGCCGTCGAAAGTGATCTGGTCGCCGACCACCCACAACAGCAGGAATTCCAGGCCGACGCCGGCGACGTAACCACAGAAGCTGCCTTCTTCCAGGTTGCCGCGCCACACGCGCACGAGTTCTCCCTTTTGCATGGCCGCGCGTAACTGCTGGCGAGGGCCGGTGCTGGGGAGTCGAATCACATTGTCCATGCGGGTCATTTTACCGGAGTCATCCAGGCACTTCGCCACCCCGAATCAAAGGGGAAGAAAACCACGGCAAAGCAATTGGTTGGAGAGTTGGCGGGCATGACAACGGCGTTTTCCGGGCCGATCGGCCTGCCCACAACGGAATCGGGTCGCCTCAAAGGATGTAGCGCGACAGATCTTCGTCTTCAGCCAGATCCTTGAGGCTTTTGTCTACATATTCGGCGTCGATCGTGTATTTCTCGCCGCTTTTGTCCGCGGCTTCAAAGGACACCTTTTCCAGCAGCCGCTCCATCACGGTTTGCAGCCTGCGGGCGCCGATGTTTTCCGTGCGCTCGTTCACCCGGGCGGCGACCTCCGCCAGCCGCGAAATGCCGGAGTCCGTGAACTCCAGGGTCACGCCTTCGGTCCCGAGCAAACCCACATACTGCTTGGTCAGCGCGTTGTGCGGCTCGCGCAGGATCCGTTCGAAGTCGGCCACGGACAGCGCGGAAAGCTCGACGCGGATCGGCAGGCGGCCCTGCAATTCCGGGATCAGGTCGGAGGGTTTGGCGAGCGAAAACGCACCGGATGCGATAAACAGCACGTGGTCGGTCCTGATCGGGCCGTACTTGGTGGAGACGGTCGAGCCTTCGACCAGCGGCAGCAGGTCCCGCTGCACGCCCTCGCGCGATACGCCCGCGCCGCCCCATTCGCTGCGCTGCGCGACCTTGTCGATTTCGTCGATGAAGACGATGCCGTTCTGCTCGCAGTTTTCGACCGCCTGCGCGCGCAGTTCGTCGTCGTTGAGCAGCTTGCCGGCTTCCTCGTCGATCAGCAGCGGCCGCGCGACCTTGATGGCCAGCTTGCGCTTCTGGGAACGGCCGCCACCCATGTTCTGGAACATCGAGCGCAACTGTTGCGACATCTCCTCCATGCCGGGCGGCGCCATGATTTCCACGCCGACGTTCATGGAAAATTCCAGCTCGATCTCGCGGTCGTCCAGCGCGCCTTCGTGCAACTGCCGCCGCAATTTCTGGCGCGTCGCGGCCTCGCTGTCGGAGGCCGGCTGCTGGTCCCAGCCGCTGCGATGCGGCAGCAGCGCATCGAGGATGCGCTCCTCGGCGTTCTCTTCGGCCTGCGATTGCACGCGCGCCTTGGCCTGGTCGCGCGTCAGCTTGTAGGACACGTCCGCAAGGTCGCGCACGATCGAATCGACATCCTTGCCCACGTAGCCGACTTCGGTGAACTTGGTCGCCTCCACCTTCACGAACGGTGCGTTGGCGAGCGTCGCCAGCCGGCGCGCGATTTCGGTCTTGCCGACGCCGGTCGGGCCGATCATCAGGATGTTCTTGGGCGTGACCTCGTTGCGGAATTCCGGATCGAGCTGCATCCGCCGCCAGCGGTTGCGCAGCGCGATCGCGACCGCACGCTTGGCGTTGTTCTGGCCGATGATGTAGCGGTCCAGCTCATTGACGATTTCGCGGGGAGTGAGTTCGCTCATGACGGGAGGAGTGAGATGGGAGGAGGGAGGCGAAAAACAGCGCAGCAGGCTGAAGGAGAGGTCGAGGCCTACGCCTCCCGCCTCCCGCCTCCCGCATCACTCAATTCTTCGATGGTGACGTTTCGATTCGTGTAGATGCAGATGTCGCCCGCGATGCCGAGCGCCTTTTCGACGATCGTGCGCGCATCCAGAGCGGAGTTCTGCAGCAACGCCAGCGCCGCGGCCTGCGCGTAAGGACCGCCGGAGCCGATCGCGATCAGGCCGTGCTCGGGTTCCAGCACGTCGCCGTTGCCGGAAATCAGCAGCGAGGCGTCCTTGTCGGCCACCGCCAGCATCGCTTCCAGCCGGCCCAGTCGTCGATCGGTGCGCCATTCCTTCGCCAGTTCCACCGCGGCGCGGGTCAACTGGCCACTGTGCCGGGAAAGCTTGTCCTCGAACAGCTCGAACAGGGTGAAGGCGTCCGCGGTCGCGCCGGCGAAGCCCGCCAATACGTTGGCGTCCTTGCCGAGGCGGCGGATTTTCCTGGCGTTGGCCTTGACCACGGTGTTGCCCAGCGTGACCTGGCCGTCGCCGCCCAGGACGACCTTGCCGTCGCGGCGCACGGACAGGATGGTGGTGGCGTGGAAGGATTCCATGGGCTTCTGCTTGCGGTGTGGGCCTGCCCGAAGTGGGGGCGGCAGCGGCCGATGGCAAGCGCAACGGCGGATGCGGCAAATCCGGCAGGCGCCGCGCGCCCAGCCGATGGATCGGACCTTGGGTCTTTCGCCTGCCCGGCGCGCCCGAATCGGCGGTGAACCCATGCACAAAAGGGCTTGCCATGCGTGATCAAAATCGAGGATTCGCGTCACCAAAACAGGCGCATTGCGCGATGTTTGCGTGGCGAGTATCGTTAAATCGCGGTTAGCCACAGGGCAACGGGGTAGAGGGTCGGCGCGCGGCACATTCGGGCACTTCGTACCGATCCCGGTACGCCTCGGTGGACGCGCTTGCGTTGTTTCGTACTCGCCGGGGAGATCCCATGAATCACAAAATGAGATGCTTGTCGTTGGCCGTGCGTGTTGGACTCACGGCGGGCGTCGTCGCCGTTGCGGGTCTGGCCCAGGCGCAACAATCGCCGAACCAGGCGACGAGCACCCAGGACCAGACCGATCAGAACCAGGCCTCGGGCCAGCCGAAGACGCTTCAAACGGTGATCGTCACCGGATCGCTGGTCCGGCGTGTTGACGCAGAAACGGCCAGTCCCGTCGTCACGATCGATCGCCAGAACATCACCAATTCCGGCAAGCCGACCCTGGGCGATCTGGTGCAGCAAATGCCCAGCATCGCGGGCAACGCCACCAATCCCCAGAACAACACCAACGGCGGCGGCGTGGCTTCCCCGCTCACCGAAGGTGGCGACGGCGCCTCGCGCGTTTCGCTGCGCGGCCTGGGCACCGGCCGCACCCTCGTGCTGATCGACGGCCAGCGGATGCTCAATGCGGACCTCAACCTGATCCCGCAGGCCATGGTGGAGCGCATCGAGGTGCTGGCCGAAGGCGCTTCGACGGTATACGGTTCCGACGCCGTCGGCGGTGTCGTGAACATCATGTTGCGGCATGATTTCGAGGGCGCCGAGTTGAGCTTCAACGGCGGCATTTCCGGCCATGGGGACGGCCAGCGGAACGGCTTCAGCCTCACCATGGGTCACTCGAACGACAAGTTCAGCCTCGCCGGCGGGCTCGATTACAACAAGTACAACGCGGTGCCCAACTCGCGGCGCGATTTCTCGGCGCATCAGTTGTACCTCACAAATGGCTCGGTGAGCGTAGCGGGATCGAGCTCGATCCCGACCGGCCGGATGCAGATTCCGCCCGCGCTCTCCGGTCAATTCGACTGTCCCTACAAGAATCAGGTAACGCTCGCGAGCGGCGACGGCACCAGCCTGAGCGACTACCGCTGCCGGGTCGCATCGGACACCTTCAACTACGCAGCGTTCAACTACATCCAGGTTGCACAGCAGCGCACCGATGGTTTCGTGCTCGGCAGCTACAACCTGACCGACAACATCACGGCGTTTGTCGATGCCTTCTACAACTACACCTCATCGGCTGGCCAGGACGCGTCGATTCCGGTGGGTACCGGTGACGGCCTGGTGATTCCTGCAACGGCTCCGTTCAATCCGTTCGGCGTCACCTTCAGCCCGAATCCGATCCCGGGCGACCCCAACAGCGGCTACGTGTTTCAGACGCGCCTCACCGGCGTGGGGACACGTATCCATCCCTATACCACCAGCACCGGGCAGTTCATCGCTCGTTTGCGAGGCGACATTGGCCAGAGCAGTTGGAACTGGAATGTCACCTTCGACTATGGCCATACCTCGCGGACCCAAACCGACGAAAACGAGTTGTACATTCCCGCGCTGCAGGCGGCCATCGATGCCGGCGCCAACATTTTCGACCAGGCCAACAACGGTGCGGCGTTGGGTGCAGGCGCACTCGATGCCGTCTACCGGAAGAACGAGAACCTGCGACAGATTTCGGCAGGTGCGAACGGCAACCTGTTGTCGTTGCCCGCGGGCGATGTGCAGCTGGCGGTTGGGGCGCTGTATCGCAACCAATCCATGAACTACACGATCAATCCGCTCGCCTTGCTTGATCCAACCACGGGTACCTGCCAAATCTCGCAGGAAGCCTGCGGTTCGCCGGGTAGTGGCAAGGACAACGTCAAGGAAGCCTTCGCCGAAACCCTGATCCCGTTGCTGAAGGAAGTCCCGGGAGCGTACTCGTTGAACGTGGACGTGGGCGTGCGTTACTCCGACTACAACACCGCGGGTTCCACCACCAACGGCAAGCTCGCGATCGAGTGGAAACCCATCCAGGATCTGCTGGTGCGCGGCACCGTTTCGCAGGTGTTCCGTGCGCCGAACCTTGATCAGCTGTACGACGGACGCTCGATCGTCCAACCCACCCTGAACGATCCCTGCGCCCATCTCTCGGCCGCAGAACTTGCGCTGCACCCTGCCGCGTGCCAGTCGGTGCCCCCGAACTGGTCCGGCGACGATCCGGCGCAGGTCAATACCTACTATTCGGGCGCCAACGCACTGGGGATCAACCTCAAGCCTGAGCATGGCAAGTCGATGGATTTCGGACTCGTCTACGATCCGAGCTGGGCGCCAGGGCTGAATGCCAGCGTCGACTTCTGGCACATCTATCTGTACGACACGCTGGCGCCGATCTCGGGCATCACCGTGGTCAACGCCTGCTTCAACAACGAAGCCAGTCCATACTGCCCTTACATCCACCGCTACGACGACACCACCCAGCAGCCCGGCCAGATCTTCTACATCGACGCGCCGGTCCTCAATCTCGGCACCCTGAGCACCAGTGGCATCGACTTCACCGCCAACTACAAGCTTCCGCACTTCGATTTCGGCAGCTTCAATCCGGGAGACTTCAAGCTCGGGCTGGCCACCAGCTACATCGCCACCTTCAACAACAACAAGACCCCCGGTGCGCCCGGCTCTTCCGTCGACAGGCTTGCCGGCACCTGGAACGCGCAGTTCGGCAACGTTTCGCGCTGGCGCGCGACGGCCACGCTGGGCTGGGGTCGCGGCAACTGGGATGCGCAGTGGCGGACACGCTACATCAGCGCGGTGACGGCGCTCGATGCGGATTACGCCACCGGTGCGAGCATACCGGTTGCCTCGGTGGTCTATAACGATCTCCAGCTTGGCTATGCGGTACCGGTCATCCACACGCGTTTCGACGTGGGCGTGGATAATGCTTTCGACAAGCAGCCGCCACTGATCTACCAGAACGGACAAGGCAACACGGATTCCAATACCTACGACATGATGGGCCGCTACTACTGGGCTCGTGCGACACTGAAGTTCTGAACCTTCGCGATTGCCCGATGCAGCAAGGAAGGCACGAGGGGCGCCGCGCAAGCGGCGCCCTTTTCCTTGGCTACACTGGAACACCCCGCGCAAAAAACGGATTGCACACGCATGCCGACGTCGGCCGACGACCTTGCCCGATCCATGACCGCCGCATGGAACGCAGGTCAACCCGATCGGGTCATTGCGCTCGCGCGGAGTGCGCAGGCGGACGCTGCTGATTCCGAACCGGTACTTGCGTTGCTGGGTCTTGCGCAACAACAGACCGGGGGCAATGCGGAGGCTCCGGAAACGTTCGCGCAGTTGTCGCGCTTGCGGCCCGAGGTCTCCGTGTACTGGAACAATCTTGGCCTCGCCTGCCGGCACACGGGCGACTTCGCGGCATCCGAACACGCGTTGCTGAAAGCGAAATCGCTGGCGCCCAATGATGCCGAGGTGCATTACAACCTCGGCCTGCTTTATATCCAGCAGCACCGCTGGCCGCTGGCGCGCGACGTGCTGCTGGATGCGGTGCACCTTGCGCCGCAGTTCGTCGAGGCGCGGCTGGAGGCGGCGCATGCCTGCCACGTTTGCGGCAACATCGAGGGCGAGGAGGCGATGCTGGAAGGGGCCGATGCCTGGCCACCGCAGCCGGCCGGGCAGGCGCTGGTCCTCGCTTCGATACTGTCCGTGCTGGGACGCCTGGAAATCGCGCTGAAGGTATTGGCGCAGGCACGCCTGCCGGAAGGGCCGGCGGCCGAATCCATGCGGCTCCGCATCACGGCGCAGCGCGTTGCCTTGCACGAGCGCAACAACCAGCTCGATCAGGCGCGTCGCGAGCTGCAGCAAGTGCCGCTCGATGCGCTCGACGCCTTGGGAGCGGGTGCCGTCGACGCGCGCATCGACGTCTGGCGCGCGCATGCGGTCATGGCGATGCGTGAGCGGCGCCATGAAGCAGCAGCTGCGCTCTACCAGCGCGTGTTGGACGTCGCGAAGGATCCCGAGGTTGTGTCGATCGCCGCGTTCGGGCTGGCTGCCGCGCATGACCGGTTGGGGCAATACCGCGATGCATGGAAGGCGCTCGATATCGCGCATGCAATGCAGATGCAGATCGCCCGGCAGGTGACCCCGGAGTTGTCTGTGCCTGACGGCCAGCCCTTGCCGATGGTGGCGCGTACGGTTGACGCAAATGCCTACGCGAGCTGGAAACCGCTGGCGAGCCCGTCGATGTTGCAGAGCCCGGTATTCGTGATCGGCTTTCCGCGCTCGGGCACCACCCTGCTGGAACAGATGCTCGACGCGCATCCGGGTTTCCGTTCGATGGACGAACGCGGGTATGTCTATCAACTGATCGAGCGCATGGAGCATGCCGGACAGCGTTACCCGGCCGATCTTGCCGGCCTGACCCAGACTGAAGCCGATCAATTGCGTGCGGTGTATTGGCGGCTGGTCGAACACACACTGCCCGATCTCGGACAGCGCCGGCTGATCGACAAGAATCCGCTCAACATGCTGTGCCTGCCGCTGATCCTGAGGTTGTTTCCCGCTGCACGCATCCTCCTGTGCCTGCGGCATCCCTGCGACGTGCTGCTGAGTTGCTACATGCAGTCTTTCCGCTCGCCCGCCTTCATGGCCATGTGTTCGTCGCTGCAACGGCTCGCGCGCGGGTACGCGGATGCGTTCGGGCAATGCCGCCGGCATCTCGAAGTTTTCAAGCCGCAGGTGCTGGAATGGCGCTATGAATCCGTCGTCGGCGATTTCGATGCAGCCGTCCCGCGTCTTGGGCGGTTCCTGGAAGTCGAGGACGCTTCCCCGATGGCCGGTTTCGCGCGCCACGCTCGCGCGAAACCATTCATCGCGACGCCGAGTTACGCGCGGGTCACGCAACCGGTGACCGCCGCGGCGGTGGGTCGCTGGATGAATTATCGCGAGCGGTTCGAGCCGGTGCTGCCGATCCTGCAGCCGTGGTTCGAGCGCTTCGGTTACACCGCGTAAGCTGCTTCATCGCATTCCGGCTTCATCGCATTCACTTGCGTTTCGCCCGCGGATGCGCGGCGTCGTAGACCCGCGCCAGGTGCTGGAAATCCAGATGCGTGTAGATCTGCGTGGTGCCGATGTCGGCGTGGCCCAGCAGTTCCTGCACCGCGCGCAGGTCGCCGGAGGATTCCAGCAGGTGCGAGGCACAGGAATGCCGCAACAGGTGCGGATACACGCGCTGCCACACGCCCTGTTCCCTGGCGCGGCGTTTGATGCGCGCGCGCACCGCGCCGGTGGTCAGCGGCTTGTCTCCGCGGCCGCGGAAAATCGGGTCGTCCGGTTGCGGCGCATCCTGTTGGCGCAGCGCACCCAGGGCTGCCAATGCGCGCGAACCGACCGGCACGATGCGTGTCTTGCCGCCTTTGCCGGATACCACGCGCAGCATGCCTTCGCCCGGGTCCAGGTCGCGCCAGTGCACGTGGGTCAATTCCGAAACGCGCAGTCCGCTGGAATACAGCAGTTCCAGCAGGGCGCGGTCGCGCACGGTTTGCGGTTCGTCGCCTTCGATTTCCACCAGTGCGGATACCTGATCGACGTCCAGCACCTGCGGCAATTTGCGCCGCACCTTGGGCGAGCGCACGCCGCTCGCGGGGTTGCTCACCACTTCGCCGTGCCGCGCCAGGAACTTGAAGAAGCTGCGCCATGCCGACAAGCGGGCGCGCAGGGTGGAGGGTTCGAGTCCGCGGCGGTGCCCGTCCGCGATCAGCGCCTGCACCTGGTCGCCGCGCAGGTCGCGCCAGCGCGTCAGCGACTGGGCCTGCATGTACTCGCGCAGGCCTTGCAGCTCGACGCGGTACTTGTGCAACGTCGCGGGCGAATAGCGGCGCTCGTCGTGCAGGTACGCGAGAAATCTTTCGACCGCGGCGGCAAGCGGTTCGCTCATCGCGCGTCAATCGAAACGCGCGAGCGCCGCATCCAGCGCCTGCGCGATCAACTTCAGGAAGATCGTGCCGATGCCGGGGTGGAAACGGTTGATGTCGTCGCTGCCGATCGCGAGCAGCCCGCGTTCGCCGATCTTCAGCAACGCGCAGGACTGCACGCGACCCGTGCGTGTGCCGAACAGGCGATCCAGCTTGTCCTGCGCCAGCCGGCCGCACAGGGGTTCGTTGCGTGCGAGGAATTCGGCGAACTCCGGCAGCGCGGCGTGGCCCTGCGGCAGCGCCAGCAACCAGGGTGCATCGAGGTCCGCGACCTCGCGGAACAGTCCAAGGCAAACCAGGTCGGTATCGAAGTCTTCGTTCAGCGCCGCGACGAAACCGCGGCAGGTGTCGACGAGCGTGTCTGCGCGCAACAGCGTCAGGGTGAGCGAATGCACGCGCACCATCAGTTGTTCGTTGTCGGTGGCCACGCCGATCAGGTCCGCCAGGCGCTCGTTCAATTCCTGGTTGCGCGCGCGCAAGGCTTCCAGTTGATAGGCGGTCAGCGAAGCCGCCGGACCGTGCTCGCGCGGAATCACCAGTTCCTGCGCGATCTCCGGGAAGTCCTTGAGGAATTGCGGGTGCTTGCGCAGGTACTCGGCGACGTCCATCGCCTCCAGTCCGGCCTTCAGGGTCATTTCGGGCATGGCGCCGTTCCGTTCGGGATGCGCGCAGTGTGCGGATTCACGGGCGTGCGCGCAATGGCGGTCAGGCGCCCAGCCATTCGCCGTCGTAGACGAACGTTGCCGAACCGGTCATCCACAGGGGATGACCCGCGCCGCGCCATTCGATCTCCAGTTCGCCGCCGGGCAATTCCACCGTGACGCAATCACCGACCCGGCCGCGCCGATGCAGCACCGCGACCGCGGCGCACGCGCCGGTGCCGCAGGCGCGCGTCCAGCCTGCGCCGCGCTCGTGCACGCGCAGGCCGATGACGCCATGCGCACGCACCTGCGCGAAGCCGGCGTTGGCGCCCAGAGGAAAACGCGGATGCGCCGTGATCGCCGGGCCGAGTCGTTCCGGCTCGGGCCCGTGCACGTCGTCCACCTCGATCACCGCGTGCGGATTGCCCATCGACACCGCGCCGATGTCGACGTGGGTGCCTCCCGTTTCGAGCGGATAGGAATCGGCTTCGCACTCGGCTTCGAACGGGATGCGCACCGGATCGAACACCGGCTCGCCCATGTCCACCGCCACGCGCTCGTTGTCGAGCAGGCGCACTTCGACGACGCCCGACAGACCGCGCAACCGCGCGGCATCCCTGCGCAGCGAACCTTCACGGCGCAGCCACGCGGCGATGCAGCGCACGCCGTTGCCGCATTGTTGCGCGGAGGATCCATCGGCGTTGCGGATCGAATAGGCGAAATCGGCCGTGCCTTCACGCGCGTTCTCGATCACCAACAACTGGTCGAAGCCGATGCCGGTGCGGCGGTCGGCCATCGCGCGCACCCTGTCCGCATTCAGCGGCGGCGTTGCCCCGCGCGCATCCAGCACGACGAAGTCGTTGCCCAGCCCGTGCATCTTGCTGAAGCGCAGCGGCATCCCGGCGTGCTCAGCGGCCGTCGTCCGTCGTGGGGATCGGGAGCGTGGGGACGGGCGCTGGCGCGGAATGCGCCGCGGCCGGCGCGGAACCATCGGGCCGCACCAGCGGACCCTTCTGCCCGCAACCCGCCAGCGCCGTGCACATCAGGACCAGCAGCGAAATGAAAACAAGGCGTGGCATCTTCATCACTCGAGTCGACGGGACGAGTATAGCCACGCCTGCCGTCACGGATGGGTGTTCGCGGCATGGCCGGACGTCGCCGGTGCCGGCGGGTTCGCCGCAGCGGCCCCCGCCGCCTTGCCGATCTCCTGCATGTTGCCGACGGTCACCGTGCCGTGCCATTGCGCGTCGCGCGCGGCGAAGTACTGTTTGGGATCCCAGCGCGACGGGTCATAAAAGTGCGGATCGCCGCAACCGGCGCGCGGCACGTTCACGCCGCCTTCGGAAATGGCCGGCCCCCCGCAATTGGCGTTGGCGGAAGCCTGGCTTACGCCGGAATCGAAGCCGAGGCGCGAACCGGTGCCCTCGGTCAAGGCCTGGCGCAGCGCGGAAGCCATGCGCTTTTTCGCGACCGCATCGCCGTATTCCGGCATCAGCTGGTCCAGCACGGCGACGGCCTGGTCGTGCTGTGCGGGCGTCAGCGCCTTGCACACGCCGTCGCGGGTGGCGACGAAACTCGGGTACTTGCGCTCGGACGCCAGCGCCATCCACGCGCAGGCGGTGGCGGGATCCCTGGCCACGCCTTCGCCGTTTTCGTACATCAGGCCGATGCTGAGCTGGGACAACTTGTCCGCGTATCGCGCCCCGTACTTGAAGTACTTCAACGCGCCGGCGTAATCGTGCCCGGCGTAACGGCGCATGCCGGCGAATTCGCCGAACAGGTCGGGATGGCCCCAGGTCGAGGCGGCGTTCATGGCCGTCAGCACCTTGTCGGTTTGGTCATCCGGTGACGGCGCGGAGCCGGCGTGCGCGGAAGCGCCGGTGGCGGCGAACATCAAGAGCGCCGTGCACAGGGATTTCAAATGGCGTGGGCGTTTCATCGGATCGACTCCTTGTCAAGTTTGCTTGACACAAGCTTATCTCCCTCTCCGCAGCCTGTCAAGCAAGCTTGACAGGCTTGTCGCGGCCGGCATGCCGTCCTGTTCGCCAGCGTGCGCCTGTTCCTCTTGCCGCGGATGTCCCGAAGGTCATCCCGTGGCGGGGGTCAGGTCCTTGCGATAGCGCCAGGCATCGGCGCCGGTTTCGTAGAAGCCCGGTTCGAGCCGCTCCCGTCGATAGCCGCGTTTCTCGTACAGCGTGGTTGCGGCAAGGTTGTCGACGCGCACCTCCAGCCGGATCGAACGGCAAAAGCGCAGGCGCGCCTCCCGCTCTGCCGCTTCCAGCAACGCGGCTCCGAGTCCCCTGCCGCGCGCGTGCCGCGCGATGGCGATGGAATACAGCCGCGCGCCGTGCGTGCCGCGCCGGAAAAAAAGCAGCGCGCTGCCGATCATGTGGCGTGACTGTTCCGCCACCAGCACGCACGCGCTTTCACTGCGCAGGTGCCGCCGCCATTGCGCGCGACTGACGCGGTCGTGGTCGAAGCTGGAGTTCTCCAGCGCGACCAGCGCATCGAGGTCGGCAAGCATGGCGCGGCGGATGTTCGGCCGTGCTTCGCTCATGCATCCAGTATGCACGCGGCGACCCTGTTGCGGTTCAGCACGGCGATGCCGCGCTGTGCCACACTTGCGGCCCCCAGCGGGCATGCAGCCGGACCCACCCGAGAGCGGAACCAACGCAATGAGCCGGCTGGCGATCGTGGTGGAGAAAGCCTCGGACTGGGGCTCGTATTATCCGTCCGACAACGTGGTCAGCGCGATCGATTACCTGCGCGAGCCGGTCGGCGGCGACGAGCGCACCCACGTCATCAACCTCTGCCGCGGCTACAAGTACCTCGGTACCGGCCACTATGTCTCGCTGCTGGGCGAGGCGCGCGGGCATCGCGTGATTCCCTCGGTGCGCACCATCAACGACCTGCGCAGGCGCTCGCTGTACGGCATCGACGTCGAGGACCTCAACCAGAAACTCGCCCACTTCCTGCCCGCCGGCGGTCGCGACACCACCGACTTCGGCATCCTGGTCTATTTCGGCGAGACGTCGTACCCGGCCTTGCAGGACCTGGCGCGACAGGTGTTCGAGATGTATCCGTGCCCGCTGTTGCGCATCGAGTTCGAGCGCGACCGCGTGTGGCAGATCGGCGCGATCAAGCCGGTCAGCCTGCACACGCTGGATGACGCGCAGGAAGACGCCTTCGCGCAGACGCTGGACGCCTTCACCAAGCGCCTGTGGCGCAAGCCGCGCACGCGCCGGCAATTCCGCTACGACCTCGCGATGCTGATCGATGCCGCCGAAACCATGCCGCCATCGAACGCGCGCGCGCAGAAACATTTCATCGCGGCGGGACGCGAACTCGGCATCGACGTGGACACGATCGGCAAGAACGACTACACGCGGCTGGCCGAATACGACGCGCTGTTCATCCGTGAAACGACCGCGCCGGACAACCATACCTACCGTTTCGCGCACAAGGCCGAGCGCGAAGGCATGGTGGTGATCGACGACCCCACCTCGATCCTGCGCTGCACCAACAAGATCTACCTGCACGACCTGTTGCGTTCGCGCAAGATCGCGGTGCCGCGTTCGGAAATCCTGTACCGCGAGGACGCCAAGCAGCTGAAGGAATTGCCGGACAAGCTCGGCTTCCCGCTGGTGCTGAAGATCCCCGACGGCTCCTTCTCGCGCGGCGTGGTGAAAGTTGAAAATGCGGAGGAACTGGAGCGCGCGGCATCGCAACTGTTCCAGAGCACGGCGTTGCTGATCGCGCAGGAATTCCTTTACACGGAATTCGACTGGCGCGTGGGCGTGCTCAACCGCGAGGCGCTGTATGCCTGCCGGTATTACATGTCGCGCGGCCACTGGCAGATCTACAACCACGCCGCGCGCGGCAACCAGCGCGCCGGCGGTTCGGACACGCTGGCGGTCGCCGACGCGCCGCCGGAAGTCGTCAGGCTGGCGTTGCGCGCGATCCAGCCGATCGGCGACGGGCTTTACGGCGTCGACATCAAGCAGACCGCCGACCGGCTGGTGGTGATCGAGGTCAATGACAACCCCTCGATCGACGCCGGCGTGGAGGACGAACAGCTCGGAGCGGAACTTTACCGACGCGTGATGCGGGAATTCCTGCGGCGCATGGAGCGCAAGCGCACGGGCGCGAACGTTTGAGCATTGCGCCACGGCGCGGTGCGGGTGAAATGGATCGCCGCCAGCAGCGTCGCCGGCGCGGCCAGCAGCCAGAACGCCAGCGACCACCCATGGCGCGGGTCGTGCAGCGGCAGCGGGGTGAGGCCCAGCAGCACGAGGCCGGCGGCGAGCCACGCCGCGGCGCAGAGGATGATCGCGTCCGGTTCGCGGCTCGGCTTGCGGAAGGACTGCATGGCACACTCCTGGGCGGGAAGTGTGCGAACCTTGCGCGGCGTGTATCTCACGGGTTGCGACGGGGGCTTTCGTCATCCCGGACTCCGCGCAGCGGCGATCCGGGTTCCAGTCACACTGTTTTAGAAGCGTGTATCAAAGACGGTTCCACGCTTTACGCGGCCCCGGAATGAAGTCGAGAGGAGATGATGGCGGACGTGCAACGATTCACCGTCTTCGGCCATCCGATCGGGCATTCGCTGTCTCCGCGGTTGCACGCGTTGTTCGCGGCGCGTTGCGGCATCGCGCTGGAATACACCGCGACCGACGCGCCGCCGGAACGTTTCCGCGAAATCGTCCGCGCGTTTTTCGACGGTGGCGGTCGCGGCGCCAATGTCACGTTGCCAGGCAAGCGATTGGCTTTCGAGTTGGCGGATGTGCACACGCTGGCCGCGCGACGTGCCGGCGTGGCGAATGTCTTGACGCGGTTGCATGACGGATCGCTCGAAGCCCACAACACCGACGGCGCGGGCCTGATCCGCGACCTGCGCGAACGGCATCGCATTCGATTGGATGATCGCCGCGTGTTGCTGCTTGGCGCGGGCGGCGCCGCCCGCGCGGCGGCGTTCGCGTTGCTGGATGCGGGCGTGCGCGAGTTGGTCCTCGCCAATCGCACGCCCGAACGCGCTCGCTCGCTCGCCGACGCGCTCGCGCAAGCCGGGCGCGTGAAGCTTTCCGGATGGAACGCGCTGGATGGGTGCGATACGTTCGACCTGATCGTCGATGCGACGTCCGCCGGGGTGCTGGGCGTGGCGATGCCATTGCCGCGGTCGCTCGTCGGCGATGCCACCATCGCCTGCGATCTTGCGTATGGCGAAGCGGCGTTGCCGTTCCTCGATTGGGCGCGCAACGCAGGTGCGGCGCAAACCATCGACGGTCTGGGCATGCTGGTGGAAACCGCGGCCGATTCCTTCGAACATTGGCACGGCTTGCGTCCCGATGCGGATGCCGCGCTGCTGCATTTGCGCGAAGGCGAAGCTCAGCCGCGCAGGTAGCTGTCCTTCAATTCCACATAGTGCCGCGCGGAATAGCGCAACGCCTCGATCTCGGCCGGACCGAGCTTGCGCAGGCAGCGCGCGGGATTGCCCACCCACAATTCGCCCTCGCCCACGGTCTTGCCCGGCGAGATCAGCGCGCCGGCGCCGACGAAGGCGCCGCGTTTCACCAGTGCGCCATCCAGCACGGTCGCGTGCATGCCGATCAGGCACAGGTCCTCAATGGTGCATGCGTGGATCACCGCGGCGTGGCCGATGGTGACGTCGGCGCCGACGAGGCAAGGGAATCCGCCCGGCGTATACGGGCCGTCGTGGGTGACGTGCAGGATCGCGCCATCCTGCACGTTGGTGCGCGCACCGATACGGATGCGCTCGACATCGCCGCGCACCACGGCACCGGGCCACAGCGAAACGTCGTCGCCGAGTTCCACGTCGCCGATCAGCGTGGCGGCGGGATCGACGTACACGCGTGCACCGAGTTTCGGCAGCACGCCGTGGTAGGGGCGGATATTCATGGCCGGTGGACCGCCGCGAAGGAAAGGGCATTGTAGGCTAGCGCGATGGAAGCCGCCGCCACCGAAGCCCTGCGCGACCTGCTGCAACGCCAGCGCGAGTCATGGCGCGCCGATCCGCCGGGCTACGCCCGGAGGATGGACGACCTTGCGCGTCTGCGCGCCGCGTTCAAGGCGCGACTGGATGAATTCGTGCGCGCGATCGATGCCGATTTCGGCTGCCGCCCGCGCGAGGAGACGCTGCTGGCCGAGGGCATGACCGTGCTGCGCTCCATCGACCATGCGCGCCGGCATCTGAAACGCTGGATGCGCCCGCAACGTGTCGCGCCTGAATGGCCGTGCCTGCCCGCGCGTTGCGGGATCGTTGCGCGCCCGCTCGGCGTGGTCGGCATCCTCGCGCCCTGGAACTATCCGGTGAACCTCGCGCTGATCCCGCTGGTCGATGCGCTGGCGGCCGGCAACCATGCGTTGCTGAAACCGGCGGAAGCCACGCCGCGCACTTCGGAGTTGCTGGAGCGATTGATCGACGATGTCTTCGCTCGCGACCGCGTCGCGGTGGTGCAGGGCGATGCGGAAGTCGCGGCGGCGTTTTCCGCACTGCCCTTCGACCACCTGCTGTTCACCGGATCGAGCGCGACCGGCGCGAAGGTGATGGCGGCGGCGGCGGGCAACCTCACGCCCGTCACGCTGGAACTGGGCGGCAAGTCGCCGGCGATCGTGGCGCCGGGCTTCCCCCTGAAGACCGCCGCCGCGCGCATCGCCGCGGGCAAATGGTTGAACGCCGGCCAGACCTGCATCGCTCCGGATTACGTATTGCTGCACGAGGACGATCGCGACGGTTTCGTCGACTGCCTGCGCAGCGAGGTCGCGCGTCGCCACGGCGCGCCGGGCGGCTCGCGGGAGTACGCCAGCATCATCGACCGGGCGCAATACGAACGGCTGTGCGCCTGGCGCGACGAAGCGCGCGCGCAGGGCGCGGAGGTGATCGCGTTGCCGGACGACAACGCGGGCGATGCCGCGCGGCGCATCCTGCCGCCGACGCTGGTGCTCGGTGCGACCGATGCCATGCGCGTGATGCGCGAGGAGATCTTCGGGCCGATCCTGCCGATCGCGACCTTCCGCGGGATCGACGAAGCGATCGCGCGCGTCAACGCGCGGCCGCGGCCGCTGGCGCTGTACCTGTTCGACCGCGATCCGGCGCGCACCCGGCGCGTGCTGGAAGCGTGTCCCGCCGGCGGCGTCTGCATCAACGATTGCATGCTGCAATTCGCGCAGTCGCGCCTGCCGTTCGGCGGCATCGGCGCCTCCGGCATGGGCGCCTACCACGGCCATGCGGGCTTCCTGACTTTCTCGCACCGCATGGCCGTGTTCCGCCAGTCACGGTTCTCCAGCTTCGCGCTGATGCGACCGCCGTACGGCCGGTTGGCCGAACGCCTGCTGCGGGTGCTGACGCGCTGAGCCGCGCTTGATTTTGCGCGCGCGCGTCGCCACGCTGGCCGGCTGACGGAGGTTTCGATGACGCCTTTCAATCCCCTGCTTGCCGACGCGCCGCTGCCGGCGTTCTCGCAGATCCGCCCCGGGCACGTGCTGCCCGCGGTCGATTCGATCCTGGCCGACTATCGCGCGCGCATCGATGCATTGACCGCTTCGGGCACGGCACCGGATTTCGATTCGCTGATGCTGGAACAGGAGCGCCAGGAGCAACGGCTGGCGCGCGCGTGGGCGCCGGTGTCGCACCTGCACGCGGTGGCGGACACGCCGGCCTTGCGCGAAGCGTACGCGCAGGCGCTGGAGCGGATCACCGATTTCTCTTCCGAACTCGGGCAGAATCGCGCGTTGTATTCCGCGGTGCGCAAGCTGTCCGAATCGCCGGAATCCGGCGATTGGCCCGCCGCGCGCCGCGCCGCGGTCGCGCATGCGCTGCGCGACTTCCGGCTGGCCGGCGTGGCGCTGGAAGAACCGGCGCGATCGCGGTTTCGCGAGATCGCCAACGAACTGGCGCAACTGGCCACCGGGTTCTCCAATGCCGTGCTGGATGCGACCGACGCGTGGCGCGAACCCATCACCGACGAGGGCGCTCTGGCCGGCGTGCCCGCGACCGCGCGCGCCGTGCTGCGCGAGTACGCGCGTGAAAACGGGCTGGAGGGATTCCTGGTCACGCTGAAACAGCCGAGCGTGCAGGCGATCCTCGAATATGCCGACGACCGCGCCTTGCGCGAGCGTGTCTACCGGGCTTGGCATACGCGCGCGTCCGACCAGGGGCCGGATGCCGGCAGGTTCGACAATTCGCCGCGCATCGAGAAGATCATGGCACTGCGGCACGAAGCCGCGCACCTGCTGGGTTTCGCCGATGCGACCGAGGAATCGCTGGCGACCAAGATGGCGGCCACGCCTCAGGCGGTGCTGGATTTCCTGCGCGACCTGGTGCATCGCGCTAAGCCGGTGGCCGAGCGCGAATTGCACGAATTGCGCGAATTCGCGCGCGGGGAACTGGGCATCGCCGACCTGCAGGCATGGGACGTCGGCTATGCCTCGGAAAAATTGCGCCGCGCACGCTTCGACCTGGACGAAGAGGAACTGAAGCCGTACTTTCCCGCGTCCGCAGTCATCGATGGCTTGTTCGTGCTGGTCGAACGCCTGTACGGCATCCGCCTGGAAGCGCGCGAGGGCATCGACGTGTGGCATCCCGACGTGCGCTACTTCGACCTGCGCGATCGCGACGGCCGCGTGATCGCCGGATGCTATCTCGACCTGTATGCGCGCTCGGGCAAGCGCGGCGGCGCGTGGATGGACGTCTGCCGCGCGCGTTTCCGCGACGCCGCGTCGCTGCAATTGCCGATCGCGTTCCTGACCTGCAATTTCGCGCCGCCCACGGCGGAAGCGCCGGCGCTGCTGGCGCACGACGACGTGTTGACGCTGTTCCACGAATTCGGCCACGGCCTGCACCACATGCTCACCGAAGTCGACCTTCCCTCGGTCGGCGGCATCGACGGGCTGGAATGGGATGCGGTGGAATTGCCCAGCCAGTTCATGGAGAACTTCGGCTGGAACCGCGGGGCGCTGGACCTGTTCGCGCGGCACTGGCAGACCGGCGAACGCCTGCCGGGCAGCCTGTACGGACGCATGCTGGCCGCGCGGCATTTCCACGCCGGCCTGTTCCTGCTGCGGCAGCTGGAATTCGCGCTGTTCGATTTCCTGTTGCATCGCGACCACGATCCGCACCGCGGCGCCCGCGCGATGGAGGTGCTGCAAGCCGTGCGCGAAGAAGTCGCGGTGTTGCATCCGCCGGCGTGGCAGCGGTTCCCGCAGGCGTTCACGCACGTCTTCTCGGGAGGTTATGCGGCGGGTTATTACAGCTATCTGTGGGCGGAATTGTTGTCGGCCGATGCCTTCGGCGCCTTCGAGGAGGCCCCGCAGGTGATCGACGCGGATACCGGCGCGCGTTTCCGCCGCGAGATCCTCGCCGTCGGCGCCACGCGCCCTGCGCTGCAATCCTTCGTCGCGTTCCGCGGACGGGAACCGCAACCGGATGCCTTGCTGAAATCCCACGGGCTGGCGGCCTGAAGCGCGCGGCGCGCCGACACGCCGGCATCGGCAGTGCCACCACGGGATCGCGGCGCGGACGCGGACGTGTTCGATCCGTGGATGGCGCAGGCGTGGCCGGGATCGCGCGAAGCCTTACAATGCCTGCATGCGGATCGCCAGCTGGAACGTCAATTCGCTCAACGTGCGGCTGCCGCACGTCGAGCGCTGGTGCGCCGATGCCGCGCCCGACGTGCTGGCCTTGCAGGAAACCAAGCTGGAGGACGCGAAATTCCCGCGCGCGGCGGTGGAAGCGCTCGGCTACCACGCGGTGTTCTCCGGGCAGAAGACCTACAACGGCGTGGCGATCCTCGCGCGCACGCCCCCGCGCGATGTCGTCACCGACATCGCCGGCCTGGACGATCCGGCGCGGCGGATCCTCGCCGCGACCGTCGACGACGGCGCTTCGGGCAGCGCGCTTCGCATCGTCGACCTGTACGTGGTCAACGGACAGAGCGTCGGCAGCGAGAAGTACGAATACAAATTGCGCTGGCTGCGCGCGGTGACCAATTTCCTGCGTGACGAAATGACGCGTAATGAGAATCTCGTCGTGCTCGGCGATTTCAACATCGCGCCCGAAGATCGCGACGTGCACGACCCGGAAGCGTGGCGCGAACAGGTGTTGTGTTCCACGCCGGAGCGCGAGGCGCTGCGCGGCATCGTGGATCTGGGCCTGCGGGATTCGTTCCGCGTGTTCAGCGGGGAGGGCGGCCATTACAGCTGGTGGGACTACCGGCAGGCCGCGTTCCGGCGCAATATGGGCCTGCGCATCGACCTCGTGCTGGTCAGCGCGGGGTTGGCAGCGCGGTTGAAATCGGCGTCGATCGACCGCACCCCTCGCACCTGGGAACGACCTTCGGATCACGCGCCGGTGCTGATCGAGATCGACAACGGATGAATGCAGTGGATGTATCGCACAACAGCCTTGCGGACAGCGAGCTCGAGCAGCTCGATGATTTCCTGCGGGCCAACATCGACGACACCGGGAGCGGGTTGTTGCTGGACGGCGTCCACGGATTCCTGACCGCGCTCGCGATCGGCCCGGAACCGGCGCTGCCGGAAGAATGGCTGCCGGAGGTGTTGCAAGCGCCGTTCGAGGATGCCGGCCAGGGCGAGCGCATCCTCGGGTTGCTCGCAAGGCTCAACGATTCGATTCCGACGGAACTCGAAAGCGAAAGTTACGAGCCCGTGCTGGGCGAACTGGCGGAGCAGAAGGACGAATCCGGGGATTTGTCCGCAGCCGGCTGGTGCGAGGGATTTTCCCGCGGCATCGACTTGCGCGCCGCGATCTGGGAAACGCGGCTGGCGGAGGATTCCGACCTGATGGAACTGCTCGGGCCGATCATGGCGCTGGCCGTGGACGACGGCGTGCTGGCCGCCGACGTGCCTTTCGAAAAGTTGCAGCACGACGAATACGAAGCCTGCATCGCGCAGATTCCGCAGGCGGTGAATGCGGTGGCGCACTACTGGCGAGTGCATCCGCCGTCCGAACGCGAGCGCACCGCCGGTGGCGGCGCATCATCCAGCGCGTTCGCGAACCAGCCCGCCCGGCGCGGCGGCAAGTGGGTGCATTGACCAACGGTTGCGAGGCGACTGCGCCGGCGACCGCGTGCCGCAATTCGAAATTCCCGGGTATCGGGCAGTACACTCCGGGTTCCGTGTTCCGGCGGCGCGCCGATCCAGGACGGAATGCCGCCTTCGCCAGTTGTGCCTTGCCACTCGCCCGTGCCCGATCCATCGTTGTACGAACCGATCAACACTTTGAAACCGGTGGTGCCGGATGTCTGGATCGCCGACGGTCCGGTCGTGCGCATGGCGATGCCCTGCGGCCTGAGCATGCCGTTCACGACGCGCATGACGATCGTGCGCTTGCGCGACGGCGGCCTGTGGTGCCATTCGCCGATCGCGCCGGATGATGCGCTGTTCGCGGCGATCGACGCCCTCGGGCCCGTGCGCGACCTGGTTTCGCCGAACCAGTTGCATTACGCGCACATCGCCGCGTGGAAGCGGCGTTATCCGCACGCGGTCGCCCGGGCCTCGCCCGGCGTGAGCGAGCGGGCGGCTGCACAGGACATCGAGGCCAGGTTCGACGCGGCATTCGACGATGCAGCGCCATCGCCATGGCCGGGCGAAATCGATCCTTTGCTTTTCCGCGGCAGCCGCGCGTTCGGGGAAGTGGTGTTCTTCCATCGCGCCAGCGCGACGTTGGTCCTCGCCGACCTGATCGAGAATTTCGAGAAGGAGAAGCTGACGCGCGGCATGCGCGCGGTGGCCCGGCTCGGCGGCGTACTCGATCCCGATGGCAAGGCGCCGCTGGACATGCGGATGACCTTCACCGATCGTGGTGCCGCCCGTGACTGCCTGCGGCAGTTGCTGGCGTGGAAGCCGCAACGCGTGCTCCTGGCGCATGGCCGCTGGTACGAAAGGGATGGCGTGGAACAGTTGCAGCGCGCTTTCCGGTGGTTGGAATAGCTGCGCCCGCGCGATGCGAGACGCCGCGCCGGAGGAAACGCGCCGGGAACGGTTGCCGGCAACGCATTGCAATCCGTGGAATCGGCCGCATCTAGGCGGCAGTCATCACGGGAGCATGATCATGGACACACGCACCATCGCGCGCCGCGTGCGCGGCCTTCCGGCATCGGACGGCGCGGGGGTCAAGCTGACCCGCATCATCGGGCAACGCGCGCTGGAAATGCTCGATCCGTTCCTGTTGCTGGACGAATTCGGTTCCGATGCCGCGACCGACTACATCGCGGGTTTTCCCGATCATCCGCATCGCGGTTTCGAGACGGTCACCTACATGCTCGATGGCCGCATGCGCCATCGCGACAATGCCGGCAACGAAGGCCTGCTGGAATCCGGCAGCGTGCAGTGGATGACCGCCGGGCGCGGCATCGTGCATTCGGAAATGCCGGAACAGGATCACGGCCTGATGCGCGGGTTCCAGTTGTGGGTGAACCTGCCGGCAAAGGACAAGATGTCCGCGCCGCGTTACCAGGACATCGCGCCTGCGAAGATTCCGGAAGTCGAACCCTCTGCGGGCGTGCACGTGCGCGTGGTGGCGGGAGAAGTCTTCGACGTGCGCGGGCCGGTCAGCGGCGTCGCCACCGAACCCTTGTACCTGGATGTCGCATTGCAGGCCGGCGCGCGGATTTCCGTCCCGCTGCCGGAGCAACACAATGCCTTCGCGTACGTGTTCGAGGGCGAGGGCGTCCGGGTGGGCGGCGAATCGCTCGCGCGCGGTGAACTGGCCGTGCTGTCGCCCGGAACGGCGATCGATCTGGCAGCGGATGGCAACGCCGCGCGCATCCTCGTGGTCGCCGGCAAGCCGCTCAATGAACCGGTGGCCAAGTACGGTCCCTTCGTGATGAACACGCCCGAGCAGATCGTGCAGGCGATCCAGGATTTCCAGTCCGGAAATTTCTGAATTGCTCTTGTTGAAAAGTACGGCCAGGGATGACCGCTTCCGGTTTCCATTCCGGAAAGAAGTTGAATCCCGCTGACCAGGGTGTCGAGCAGCGATCGCGGACGGTCGCAAAAACAAACCCCCAAAAAAAACCGGACGGCAAAGCCGTCCGGTTTTATCGCGCCGGAAAAGGAACTACCGGCGCATCGATTGCGGCAAGCGCAGTGGCTTAGCGGCTGGCCTTCTTGGCGGACGTGGTGGCCACGTCGTTCGCGGCCTTCACGCCGTTGCGCGCCAGCTCACCGAGGTGCTCGGCGGTCTTCTGCGCGATGCCCATCGCCTGCTGGCCGACTTCGTAGGCGGCTTCCGCGCTGCTGCGCGCGAAATCCATGCCCTTCGGCACCAACGCGGTGACGTCTTCGATTTCGCGGACTTCCAGCGAATCGGCGACGAAAGCCAGGTTGGCCTTGACCTGCGCTTCCAGCGCCTTGACCTGCAGGCTCTGGATTTCGGCCAGGCCGCGCAGGGCGGTCAGCTGCGCCTTG
This sequence comes from Pseudomonadota bacterium, assembly GCA_018241145.1. Taxonomy (GTDB): domain Bacteria; phylum Pseudomonadota; class Gammaproteobacteria; order Xanthomonadales; family Rhodanobacteraceae; genus 66-474. The sequence continues at coordinate 30,181 of JAFEEJ010000221.1, forward strand.
TAGGACTGCTCGGCAAACTGCTTGCCGAGGTTCATCGACTGCTGCTGCATCTGTGCGTACATGCTCATGCTCCCGTGGGGGTTTGGAGGATGGGCGTACTCTAGCGCAGTCTTTGCTGCATTGCAACAAGAATTTTCATCCTGTCCGGTATTTTTCAAGCAAATTTATATAAATCAATATATTAGTATAAACATCATTCATGTCGCGATGCAGAAATCTTCCGGAAAAACCACCACGACCCTTTTCAGGGGCCGCGGTAGCACGCGCCCGCCGTGCAGGTTTCCGCGACCCGTACTTCTTCCAGCAGGGGCAGGGAGGGGCGCAAGCGCTGCCAGACCCATTCGGCCAATCGTTCGCTGGTCGGATTCTCGAGCCCCGCCACGTCGTTGAGGTAGCGATGGTCGATCGCTTCGAACACCGGGGCGAACGCCTTTTTCAGGTCCGCGAAGTCCATCAACCAGCCGGTGACCGGGTCGGGTTCGCCGCACAGGCGCAGTTCGATGCGGAACGAATGCCCGTGCAGGCGCGCGCACTTGTGCCCGGGCGGGACATGCGGGAGGCGATGGGCTGCCTCGATCCGGAAGCTCTTGTAGATAGTCGTGGGCAACGGTGCAACGCCAACCCTGTCTTGCATCCGGCGTGGTGGCTAGGGGCGGAATCGAACCGCCGACCTCAGCATTATGAGTGCCGCGCTCTGACCGGCTGAGCTACCTAGCCAAGCGGATGCGCAAAGAGCCGGAAAGTCTAGCCTGCCGCGTGGGGCTGTCAAGTTTGCATGCGCGCAGGGGATACGGGAAACACGATGCCCTTGCCGCTTCTTCACGTCGCATGATTGAATCCGGCCGAGAGGATTCGTGATGATCGATTTCGACGGCTATCGCCCGAACGTGGGCATCGTGCTGCTGAATACGCGTGGCCAGGTATTCTGGGCGCGGCGCGTGCGCCGCGACGGTTGGCAGTTCCCGCAGGGCGGCATGCATACCGACGAGACGCCGGACGAGGCGATGTATCGGGAGCTTCACGAGGAAACCGGCCTCAGGCGCGAGCAGGTCGAAGTGCTGGGGAGCACCCATGGCTGGTTGCGCTACCGGTTGCCGCATCGCTACCAGCGTCGCGACGAACGGCCGCAGTGCGTCGGTCAGAAGCAGGTGTGGTTCCTGCTGCGACTGCTGGATGACGACAGCGCGTTCAAGCTGGACGCGCACGCGACACCGGAATTCGACCTCTGGCGCTGGGTGGATTTCTGGTATCCCGCCGACCACGTCGTGGCCTTCAAGCGCGATGTCTACGAGCGCGCCTTGCGCTACTTCGCACCGCTGGTCGAAGACGCCTGCCGGATCACGCTGGAGCTTTCGCCGCGGCGGCGCAAAACCGATGCACCGATGACCTGAGGCGGTCAGTGCGGCAGGTCGAATCGCCGGCGCAACGCTTCAGCGGTTTCCGCGTAGAGTCTTTCGAGCACCGCGACGCGCGCGTCCGGGCTGGCCAGCGCGCCTGCGCGCGCATCGTGTTCGACCGCTTTCGCCTCGGCCGAAAGAACATTCGCGCCGACATTCGCGCTGGCGGACTTCAACGAGTGCGCCAGTTTTCCGACCTCTTCCGCATCCTTGCGGTCGGCCGCCACGCGCAGCGCCAGCAGCCTCGCGTCGCCGTCGTGCAGATAGGCCTGCACCAGTCCGCGCACCTCTTCGCCCATCACGTCTTCCAGGTCGGCGAGCGTGATTTCGTCCAGCACGGGTTCGTTGGCGGAAGCGGGGCTCTTTCCGGATGGAACCGCTGCCGGCGGGGCGACAGCGCCCTTCGCCGACGCGTTCGGGAGGTTTCCGGCTGCGGATCGAATCGGGATTACGGCGGCGGACGCCTCCAGCCAGCGGCCCAGGGTTTCCGCCATCAGCACGCGGTCGAGCGGCTTGGTCAGGTAATCGTCCATGCCGGCTTCCAGGCAGCGCTCGCGGTCGCCCGCCATCGCGTGCGCGGTCATCGCGATCACCGGAAGCCGCGGCACCGAATCGCGCAACTCGCGTTCGCGCAGGCGCTGCGTGGCGCTGTAGCCGTCCAGCACCGGCATCTGGCAGTCCATCAGCACCAGCTGGAAGGATTGCCTGCCGAGCTTGTCCAGCGCTTCGGCGCCGTTGCCAGCGGTGTCCACTTTCAACCCCAACCGCTCCAGCAGGCGTCGCGCGACCTGCTGGTTGACGGGATGATCTTCGACCAGCAGCACGCGGCCGTGGAGCTGCCGTTCCGCGACCTTGCCGGTTTCCGGCGCGCGCCGCCCGAGCAACGGTTGCGGCCGGCCGCGCTCGGGCATGCCGAACAGCTGTTGCAACGCGGAACGCAGGCCCGCGTCGTCCGCATCGCGGCTGACGCTTGCGATGCGCGGATCGTTTTCCGCCACGCCTCCCAGCGCCAGTACGCGGATGTTCGACAGTTTCGGGTCGCGCAACACGTTGCGCAGCAGCGCGGTGGCATCGCCGTCGAGGCTGCTGGCATCGACCACGAGCAGTTCGAAGGAGAACGCCCGCCCGAGCGGCGCGGCCTGCCGCAACCGCATCAGCGCCGAGGCGGTATTCACCACATGCGTGGTTTCGAGTCCCAGGCCCGCGAGCATCGGCGTCGCACGTTGCTCGTATGCATTGCCGCACGCGAGCAGGGTGCGCAGGCCGGTCAGGTCGTGGCGCGCGCCGGCGATGTCGCCGGGCAATTTCTCGAAGGGAATCGAAAACCAGAAGACCGAACCGCGGCCCGTTTCCGAACGCACGCCGATCTTGCCGCCCATCAGGTCGACCAGTTTCTTGCAGATGGTCAGGCCCAGACCGGTGCCGCCGTAGCGCCGCGTCACCGAAGCATCGGCCTGGGTGAATGGCTGGAACAGTCGCGCGGCCTGTTCCGGCGCCAGTCCGATGCCGGTGTCGCGCACCGCGAACAGCAATTCGTGGTGCGTCGTGTTGTCGCCGCGGCGGCTGACGCGCACCGACACGCCGCCCTTCTCTGTGAACTTGATCGCGTTGCCGACGAGGTTGGTGAGGATCTGGCGCACGCGCACCGGATCGCCGCGCACGCCCGGGCGCACGTCGTCATCGACCACCACGCGCAACGTCAGTCCTTTCGCCTCGGCAGGCTTCTCCATCAGCCGCAGCACGTTGTCCATCGATTCGCGCAGGTTGAAGCCGACTTTTTCCAGATCCAGCTTGCCGGCCTCGACCTTCGAATAATCCAGGATGTCGTCGACGATCCGCAGCAGTTCCTGCGCGGACTTGTGCGCGGTGGCGAGATAATCGCGCTGGGTCGGCTGCAGCGGCATGCCGAGCACGATGTCGAGCAGGGGCAGGATGCCGTTCAGCGGCGTCCGGATTTCGTGACTCATGGTGGCCAGGAATTCGCTCTTGATCAGCATCGCCGATTCGGCGGCCTGTTTCGCCGCCAGCAGTTCGCGTTGCACGCCGCGCAGCGAGTCGAGCTCCGCTTCGAGCGCAGCCACGCGCGCCGACGGGCGGGGGGCGTCGACCGGCGCTGGACGGGGCGCATGCGGCTCCGCGGGCGGCGACACGGGCGCGGCCGTGCGTTGCAGCCACACCAGGGCCGCCGCGACCAGCAGCGGCACGCTCAGGATGGCGGCCGACTGCGGAGGCAGCCACCACCAGGCCAGCAAGATGCCGCACGCCAGCAACGCGCTTGCGGACAATTTCAGCAGCGTCGCCCGCATTTCGGTCATTGCTGCGTGCTGCTGAAATCGTAATCCAGGGCTTGCCCGGCCTGTTGCACGAAATTCCCCTGCAGGAAATCCACGCCTGCGGCGCACAGGCGCACCGCGGCGGCGGCATCTTCCACGCGCGGCGCAATGATCTGGCGCCCGTGTTCATGCGCCGCCTGCACCAGCGCGGCGAGATCCGTGCCGATGTTTTCCGCACCGGGCGCGAGCTTGATGAAATCCAGCGGCAGGTGTTCCAGCAGGCCGGCCGCCAAGGCTTCGCGATCCACGCCGGCCAGCGACAGTTTCACGCCCAGCTCGCGCAGGCCCAGCGACAGATCGATCAACGCGCGCATTTGCGTACGCGCATCCTCGAGGCGGAATTCCAGCGCGAGGTTGCCGCGCGGGATGCCCGCCGCAGGCAGTTGCTGGCGCAGCGCGGCGATGCGCGCCGGATCGCTCCACCCTTGCAGCGACTGGCTGACGAACAATCGGATCTGGGCACCGGTGCGCTCGCGTTCGCCCAGCAAGGCGAGGCAGCGGCGCAGCACCCAGTCGTCGATCGCGCCGATCAGGCCCGCGCGCGTGGCTTCCGGGATCAGTTGTGCCGCCGAATGGAGTTCGCCGGTATTGCTGTCGCGCAGCCGCAGCAGCGTCTGGTATTGCGGTTCCGCCGCACCGACCAGCGGTGCGATCGGCTGGAAGATCAGATGGAACGCATCCGCGTGCAGGGCGGCTTCGAGCTGTGCGCGCATGCTGCTGTCGGCCGCGTTGAGCTTCGAGTACACGCCGATGCCGCTGCCGTCCTGGCGCGCGGCGTCCAGCGCGCGTTCGGAGGCGGCCAGCACGGTGCCGGCCTCCGGCAGCCCGGCGTCGAACGCGCAGACGCCGCAACTGAAACCGATCGGAATCGCCTTGCTGCCGAAACGTTCGCGCGCGATCTGCGCGCGCAGGTTCTGCGCCAACGCGGTCAACCCGTCTTCATTGCGCTGCGGCGACAGCACCAAAAAGCCCGCGTCGCCGAAACGCGCCACCATTTCGTCGCGCTCGATGTGGCCTGCGATGAAGGCGCCGGCATCCGCCAGCAATTCGTCCAGCACGGTCAGACCGAGCTGGCTGCGCAAGCCGTTGGCGCCGTCGATCTCGATGCACAGCACGCCGCCGTGCAGGACGCCGCCGCCGGCGGCGGCGAAGCGTTCGTTCAGCGCGTCCAGCAGGTGTTTGCGTTCATGCAGTCCGGTGACCGGGTCGCGCCGGCGCCTTTCGCGCGCATGCTTGAGCGAGGCGCGTGCGCGCCGCACGCGGTTGGTGACCGCGGAGACCAGGTACTTCGGCCGGATCGGTTTGCTCAGGAAATCGTCGCCACCCGCATCCAGCGCGGCGAATTGCCGGTCCGCGTCGGGGTCGCCGGACAGGAACACGATCGGCGTGCTGACGTAACCTTCGCGCTCGCGGATCAGCGCGGTCAGTTCCAGGCCATCGCATCCGGGCATGTTGAGATCGATCAGCAGCAGGTCGGGCTGGAAGCGGTCCAGTTCCTCCAGCGCGGCAATCGGTTCGTACAGCACCTGCGTGATCATGCCGGCCTTGCGCAGGATGGATTCCGCGAACAACGCCTGCGAGGCATCGTCCTCGACGATCAGGATGCGGTAGGGCTCCTCCTGCTCGCTGCTGAGCAGGTCGAGCGCGCGCGCCAGAACGTCTTCCGGGCGCGCAGGCAGCGCGAGGCAGCGGTCGGCGCCGGCGCGCAACGCGCGCAGGCGCGGCGCCACGTCGCCATCGGTCAGGATGGCCAGCAACGCCACCTTGTGGGAAGCGCTGGCACGCGCCGCACGCAACGCCGGCCCGATGTGATCCAGGTCCGCCGAGTGGGCGGCTCCCACGACCACGAGTTGGGGTGGCAGCGCACCCAGGACCTCGATCAACGACGCCACGTCCTCGATCGGTGTCACCGTGCAGCCGCGGCTTTCCATCCGCATGGCGAGTTCATTGAGCAGGGGATCGTCGGCGCCCAGCAGATACACCGAATGGCCTTCCGCCGCAGGAACCCGAATCGCCGGGGCGACCGGCGGCGCGGGATCGTTCGCGGGGGGTTGCGGCTCGAAATCGGCGGCGCCCAGATTGCGCCAGTGGGCGACCGGCGGCGTCTCGTGCAGTCGATAGCCGTCGACCGGTTCGTCCGGTGCGGGTTCGGAGGTGACCAGGCGCGCCACCGGCCGGGCATAGGCGGGAGCGTCCGGTTCGAGGTGCGGCCGCAGGCTGTCCAGCACCGAGTCGATGCGCGCCTTGGCCTCCGGATCGGGCACCTGCTGTGCCTGCATCCACGGGGCCAGCGCCGATTCCAGCGCCAGCAGGCACTCGCCCAGCTCCAGCTGGCCGTAACGGCCGCAGGCGCCGGCAAGGTTGGCCACTTCGTCCTGCACCAGGTGCAGGACGTTGATGTCCCAGCCGCCGCGGCTTTGCGCGCGGGCGCGCCGCAGCAAGGTTTTCAGCCGCTGAGGCAGATGGTGCAGGAAGGCATCGCGCAGTTCCGCGCTCTGCTCCGGTTCGGCAATCGACAGTTGCATTCGGGCGAATCCCCGGTCAGGCGATACAGGGCTTGGACGAAAAGCCATGCACCTCTCGTGCCTGCCCAGGATGGCCGCAACCGTGACCTGCTTCTCATCAGAAAGGCTTGACCACGGCCAGCACCACGATGCCGATCAGCAGCAGGGCCGGGATCTCGTTGAACACGCGCAGTGCGCGCGGTGTCCAAGCCACGTGGTCGACCGCGAAATTCCGCACCAGCCGGGCCAGCACACCGTGATAGACGATCAGCAGCACCACCAGCGCCAGCTTGACGTGCAGCCAGCCCGCGGCGCGGAAATAACCCGGGGCCGCCTGTTGCCAGGCGCCCAGCGTCGCGAGCCCCAGCAGCAGCGTCAGTGCCGCGCCGAGGTGGGTCATCACCAGCAAACGCCGTTCCATCACTTTCAGGCGTTCCCGCACCACCGGCTCCGCCGCTTCGGCGTGATAGACCAGCAGGCGCGGGAGATAGAACAAACCGGCGAACCAGGTCACCGCGGCGACGACATGGAAAGCCTTCAACCACAGGATCAGCATGGCTTGGCCCGGCTGCGCGAGCCGCCAGTATAGTGATTCCGATGCGACTGCCCGATTTCCGGCAAATCCCGGCGCGCTGGCGAAGCTTGCCGGTACGCCGCAAGAGAATATTGTGCGTGGCCGCCGCTGCGGTGGCGGCGGTGGTGCTGTTCGGCGCCGGCATGCTGGCCGGCGGATCCTTCGCGGTGCCGGGCGGCGCTGCCTCGCGGGCGTCGGAACTGGCACGGCGCAACGACGACTTGCAGGCCCGGCTCGCGGTATTGCAGCGCGACCGGCAGGTTTCGCAGATCGCCGATCGCGTGCTGCAGAAAAACCTGGCCGAGCGCGACGAGGAAATCCGCAGCCTGCGCGCGGACCAGGCCTTCTATTCCCGGCTGGTCGGCGTGGATGCGCAGCCCGGCGGATTGACGGTGCACGGCCTTGCGGTCAGTCCGGTCGCACGCACGCATGCCTGGAATTTCACCGTGACGCTGACCCACAGCGCCGAGGGCGCGAAGGAAATCCAGGGCGTCGTCAACCTCAGCGTGGAAGGCGTGCACGCGGACAAGCTGGCCACGCTGGCATGGTCCGACCTGGCCGGGGCGAATGCCGGCACGGGCATCCCGTTCGACTTCAAGTATTTCCAGCAGGTCCAGGGGACCCTGCTTTTGCCCGCGGATTTCACGCCCAACCGCATCAACGTGAGAGTCCAGCCGCGCGGGTCGGCGACAGTCATCCGCTCCTTGTCCTGGGGCGAAGCGACGCAAGGCAATGCGGCGGGCATGCCGTGACTGCATGACGTCCCGCCGCGTTAAAATACGGCCATGGCCATGACCCCCGACTACCGCGACCAGCCGCAGGCGCCCTTGCAGTTCACCGAGGCGGCCGCAGCGAAAGTGCGCGAGCTGATCGATGAAGAAGGCAATCCGCAGCTCGCCTTGCGCGTGTACATCCAGGGCGGCGGCTGTTCCGGCTTCCAGTACGGTTTCAGCTTCGACGAGAACCGCGCCGAGGACGACCTGGCGTTGCAGAAAGGCGACGTGACCCTGCTGGTCGATCCATTGAGCCTGCAATATCTGGCCGGCGCCGAAATCGATTATTCCGAGTCGTTGTCGGGCGCGCGCTTCGTGATCCGCAATCCGAATGCGAAGACGACTTGCGGGTGCGGTTCCTCCTTCACCATATGAGCGGGCAGCGCGGCAGTTCGGCCGCCTGTTCGCATCGCAACACGTTTGCCGCGCTGGAAGTGGAGCGCAGCGCCGAATATCGCGACGATGCCGCCTGGCTGGCGGCGCAGCGCGCGGCCCCGAACGCACGCTTCGTCGTGTTCGACGCGGAACAGCGCGCGCCGGTGCGCGACGATCGCCTGCTGTGGCTGGATGCCCGGGCGGTCCCTGCGCAGGCCCGCGCCAGCCTGCTCGGCCTGGACGGCGATGCGCCGGTCTTCCTGTTGCACGACTTAGGCGGCGTTTCGCTGCCCGATGCCGAATGGATCACGCTGCGCGACGCCGGATTGCGCCTGCCGTCATCGGAAGCCGGCCTGCTCGCCTATGCGCGCGGACTGGCCAACTGGCAGGATGGCATGCGCTACTGCTCGCACTGCGGCGGCGATCTGCATTTGATCAGCGCCGGACATCGCGCCGCCTGTGCGCGATGCGAGCGGCTGCATTTTCCGCGCACCGATCCGGCCGTGATCGTGATCGTCGAGCATGGAGACGCCTGCCTGCTGGGGCGGCAGGCCATGTGGCGGCCGCGCCAGTATTCGACCCTGGCCGGTTTCGTCGAACCGGGCGAATCGCTGGAGGATGCGGTGCGCCGCGAAGTGCGCGAGGAAGCCGGCGTAAAGGTCGTCGATTGCGATTACCATTCTTCGCAGCCTTGGCCTTTCCCTGCTTCGCTGATGCTGGGATTCATCGCGACCGCCGCCGCGCGCGAGATCCATCTCGCCGACGGCGAACTGGAGGATGCGCGCTGGTTCACCGCGCAACAGATCGTCGACGGCGTGCGCCGCGGCGACCTGCGTGTCTCCTCGCCGCTGTCGATTTCCTACCGCCTGATCGAACACTGGCTGCTCGCGCGCGCCGGCATCGTGCTGGACGAGGTGGCGCGGGAAGCGCCCGGCGCCTGAGCCGCGGCGCGCGGATACAATCCACGCAAGCCCGCACCTCCTGCCGGAATGGCCATCAAGCTCGTCGCAGCGCTGATCGTGTTGATGCTCGCGTTCTCGCGCGTGGATGCGGGCAACTTGCGCCGCTACGACTGGTTCCGCGCGTGGCTTGGGCAGTTGTCGTTCGCCGGCGGCGGCGGCCGCATCGCGATCGCGTTGGCGCTGCCGGTCGTGTTGTGCGCGTTGATCGCCTATGTGCTGCACGGGTGGGTTTTCGGCCTCGCCGGGGTCGCGTTCGCGGTGATCGTGCTGTTCCATGCCAGCGGGCCGCGCGAACCGGAGGCCGACATCGACGACGTGCTGACGGCCGGCGACGCCGTCGCGCGCGAAGCCGCCGCGCAGAACCTGCGCGACGATGCGGCCGACCCGCCGCTGCCGTTCACCGCGCCTGCACTGGTCGAAGCCGCGGTGCTTGCTGCGTTGCGGCGGCGATTCGGCGTGCTGTTCTGGTTCTTCGTGCTGGGGCCTGCCGGTGCCTTGCTGTACCGCCTTGCGCAGGTCGCGACCGAAGACAACGGCCTGCTCGACCTGCACACGCGCGATGCCGCGCGCCGGTTCGCCGCCGCACTGGACTGGTTGCCCGCGCACCTGATGGTGCTGGCGATGGCGCTGGTGTCGGATTTCGATGCCGTGCTGCGCGCGTGGCGCGGCTGGCATGCGCAGCCGGGACGTTCGCCGTGGGAACTGGAGCCGGGCTTCCTCGCGGCGGTCGCGCGCTCCGGCGTGGATGCCGACATCGAAGCCGGCGACGGCGGCGTGGTCGCGGATGTCACCGATCCACTGGAGGAACTTGCCGACGCGCGCAGATTGCTGATCCGCGTGCTCGTTGTCTGGCTGGCGGTCGTCGCGCTGATCGTGCTGGCGGGCTGGATTACCTGACCTCAGTATCGCCAGTCGCACCCACAATGCATGCAGCGATGCCGATCGAGCCGGACAGGAAAGATCGCGCCGAAGAAGGCCATGACTGAAAGAAGTGGAATTTGTGAACTGAATCTTCCTGTCTTGATATCGGTCGAACCACAAGCCGGACAATGCAAGCGCGCTGCTGCCAGGTCTTCCTCCGACAGGCAACTCTCGTATTCGCCGTGATCGTGGGCGGCAAGAATGGTCCTGGCGGCTTGCATTTCCATTGCAAGGACGATGATCCTCGCACCACCCAAGGCAATTGAAAGTGGCCAGTCGGCCCAGACGTGCCGGTCGTAGGCAACCCACGCATCAACGCCTTCCGCCTTGAGTCGCCCGCAGGCGATATGGGCGTCCCACGGATTGATGTAGCTGCCGACGATGACGGAACGGGATGGATTGCGGGGCATGGCGTTGAACTACGCCTCCGCGCCGCGCAGTTCCCGCACGCGTTGTTCCAGGTCGAAGGCGCTGGTACGCGCACCGTCGATGATGTCGCCCGCGACCAGTCCGACGTGCGCCCGGAAGCGCCGCGGCAGGCGCGCGCGTCCGAGTTTCGAATCGCGCCGGCTCCACATGCTGCCCCACAGCCCGCGCAGCGCGAGGGGAACCACCGGTACCGGCCGACGCACGAGGATTTTTTCGACGCCGGATCGAAAGGGTGCGATTTCGCCGTCGGCGCTCAAGCCGCCTTCCGGGAACACGCACACCAGTTCGCCTTCCGCCAGTGCGGCGTCGATGGCATCGAACGCGCGCGCCAGCAGCGCCGCGTCTTCCTTCGCGCCGGCGATCGGGATCGCCTTCGCGGTGCGGAACACGAAGCGCAGCAGCGGGATGCGGAAGATCCTGTAGTACATCACGAAGCGCACCGGCCGCCGCACGCTGCCCATGATGATCAGCGCGTCCATGAAACTGACATGGTTGCAGACCAGCAGCGCCGGGCCTTCGTCGGGGATCCGTTCCAGGCCTTCGCTGCGCACGCGGTAGAACAGGCTGATCAGCAGCCAGTCGACGAAGCGCATCAGGAATTCCGGCACCAGCAGGAAGATCCACAGCGTCACCGCGGCATTCAGCAGCGCGGTGACGAGGAACAGTTGCGGAATCGTCAGGCCCGCGCCCAGCAGCCCGATGCCGAACAGCGCGGCGGCGACGAGGAAGATCGCGTTGATGATGTTGTTGCCGGCGATCACGCGCGACAGGTGGTGGCGCTCGGTGCGGCTCTGCACCAGCGCGAACAGCGGCACGATGAAGAAGCCGGCGAACAGGCCGAGCAGCGTCATGTCCAGCGCGATGTGCCAGTGCCCCGGCGCGCGCAGGAAGGTCGACCAGTGCACGTTGTGCTGCACCGCGGGTTCGTGCTGCGCGACATACAGCAGGATGCCGAACAGCGTCATGCCGAATGCGCCGAGCGGCACCAGCCCGATTTCGACCTTGTGCCCGGAAAGTCTTTCGCACAACAGCGAACCGATACCGACGCCGACGGAGAACAATGTCAGCACGAGGATCTCCACGCTGGCATCGCCGCCCAGGTACAGTTTGGTGTAATTGGGCAGTTGCGCGGTCACCACGCCGCCGAAGAACCAGAACCACGAAATGCCGAGCACCGCGTTGAACACCGCGCGTTTCTGCGCGACCAGACGGATCGCGCGTGCGCTTTCGGTGAACAGGTTCCAGTTGAATTCCAGGTCGGGCGCGGCGGCCGGGATGCGCGGGATCGCGCAGCTCACCGCGAATCCGAGCAACGCGACGCCGACCACCAGCGCGGCCGCCGCCAGCCAGCCGGAATGCGAGGCCATCGCCGCGCCGCCGGCGATCATGCCGATCAGGATCGCAAGCGAAGTGCCCATCTCGACCATGCCGTTGCCGCCGACCAGTTCCTGCGGTTTCAGTACCTGCGGCAGGATCGCGTACTTGATCGGTCCGAACACCGTCGAGTGCAGGCCCATCAGGAACAGCACGGTCAGCAGCAACCCGGGGCTGGCGACATGGAAACCCCACGCCGCGACGCCCATCGCCGCGATCTCGAACAGCTTCACGTAGCGGATCAGCCGCTGCTTCTCGAACTTCTCCGCGATCTGTCCCGCGCTCGCGGAAAAAAGAAAGAACGGCAGGATGAACAGCGCCGGCGCGAGGTTCGAATAGAACGACACCTTCGCGTCCGACAAGCCCAACTGGAACGCCACCAGCACGATGGTCGCCTGCCGGAATGCATTGTCGTTGAACGCCGCCAGCGCCTGCGTGGCGAAATACGGCGCGAATCGGCGCGTGGCGAGCAGGCGGAATTGGTTCATGGCCCCTGTCTTCGTCATTCCGGCGAAGGCCGGAATCTATTCTTCTTTCCCAAAAGTCCGACGCGACCCGTGCCGGCAGGACGTGTGGAAAACGGCTAGCCGCGCACGAGTGCGCGATGCGCGATGTCGCGTCGGCAAAACGCGCCATCGAATTGGATCGTGCGCACGGCGCCGTAAGCGCGATCGCGCGCCTGCTGCAAGTCGTCGCCCAGCGCGCACACCGTCAGCACGCGGCCGCCGGCGGTGACGGCGTTGCCGTCCGCATCGAGCCGGGTGCCCGCGTGGAAAACCTTCACGTCCTTGCCGAAACCGGCATCGATCCCGGAAATCACGTCGCCGCTGCGCACCTTGCCGGGGTAGCCGGCCGCCGCCATCACCACGCCGATCGCGGGACGCGGATCCCACGCGGCCTGCGCGCGATCGAGCTTGCCGTCGAGTGCGGCGTCGATGAGATCGACCAGGTCGGATTGCAGGCGCAACAGGATCGGCTGCGTTTCCGGGTCGCCGAAGCGCACGTTGAATTCGATCACCCTGGGCGCGCCGTGCCGGTCGATCATCAAACCGGCGTAGAGGAAACCGATGAACGGCGCGCCCTCGGCGGCCATGCCGCGCAGGGTCGGTTCGATGATTTCGTGCAGGATGCGTTGTTCGACTTCGCGCGTGACCACGGGTGCCGGCGAATACGCGCCCATGCCGCCGGTATTGGGGCCATTGTCGCCTTCGTCGCGGCGCTTGTGGTCCTGGCTGCTGGCCATCGGCAGCGCGTGCGCGCCATCGGCGACCACGATGTAGCTGGCTTCCTCGCCTTGCAGGAATTCCTCGATCACCACGCGCGCGGATGCGTCGCCGAATGCGTGCGCGCCGAGCATGTCGTGCAGCGCCTGCTCGGCATCGGCGAGCGTATGCGCAACGACCACGCCCTTGCCCGCGGCCAGTCCGTCGGCCTTGATGACGATCGGCGCGCCGTGCGTACGCACATGATCGAGCGCGCGGCTCAACTCGGTGAACACCGCGTAGCGCGCGGTGGGGATGTTGTGGCGCAGAAGGAAATCCTTGGCGAAGGCCTTGGAGCCTTCGAGCTGCGCGGCTAGCGCGCGCGGGCCGAAGCAGCGCAATCCTGCCGCGCGGAACTTGTCGACCACGCCCGCGACCAGCGGCGCTTCCGGGCCGACCACGGTCAGCGCGACGCCCTCGCGCCTGGCCAGTTCCAGCAGGCCGTCGATGTCGCCCACCGCAACCTCGGCATTGCGGACGCGCGGTTCGCGCGCGGTGCCGGCGTTGCCGGGTGCGACCAGCACTTCGGCCACGTGCTGCGATTGCGCGAGTTTCCACGCCAGCGCGTGTTCGCGGCCGCCGGAGCCGATCACCAGGACTTTCATGGAGGTGCCGAACGCTGGTTGCGGAACGCGCAGTCTAACCGCGCAGCATTTCGAGCATCGCCGCGCGCGGCAGCTTGCCGGTGTCGCTGCGCGGCAAGGCATCGACCAGTTTCAGCCGCCGCGGCAGGAATGCCGGATCGATCGCGGATCGCAGCCCGGCGTGGATTTCCTCGGGTTTCATGCCCGGCGCCACCACCAGCGCGGCAATGCGGCGCACGCCGCTGCGGTCGCATTCGTCCAGTTGCAGCACCACGCCGTCGCGCACGCCCGGCACGGCCAGCAGGCGCCGTGTGAGGTCGCCGAGCGAGGCGCGCTTGCCGGCGATTTCCAGCAGGTCGGAATTGCGTCCGCAAAGACGGAAGCGATCGTTGCCGACCGGTTCCACCAAATCCGCCAGCGTCACCGGCTGTCGCAATTGCGGCGCGTCGACCTGCGTGCCGTCGGGTTGCGGATGCAGGGCCACCCCGTCGTACAGCGTGAAGCACTCCTCGCCCGCGGTGCGGCGGTGCGCGATCACGCAGGTTTCGGTGGAACCGAATACTTCCTGCACCGGGGCGGCGAACAGGTCTTCCGCCGCGCGCGCGAGTTCCTTCGGCATCGGCGCGGTCGCCGAGACGATCGCGGCCAGCGGCGGCAACGGCAGGGCCGCTTCCACCAGCGCGCGCAGGTGCACCGGGGTGGTCACCAGCACGCGCGGCGAGGGCACCTCGGACAGCGCCTGCAGGATGTCGCGCGGGAAGAACGGTTTGGCCGCGTGCACCGCGACGTTCGACAGCAGCGGCAGCAGCACGGAAAACTCCAGCCCGTACATGTGCTGCGGAGGCACCGTCGCGACCACCGCGTACGAACCGCCGGCGATGCCGCGCAGCAGTGCGTCGTTGTGCGCGTTGCTGACGATCAACTTGTCCCAGCGCTTGGCATTGGCTTTCGGCACGCCGGTGGAACCGGAGGTGTAACCGATCGCGACCGTCAACTGCGGATCGATGCGCGCCGCGCTTGCGGCACTTTGATAAGTGCGGACAAGGATGTCCGCTTCTTGATTCTCGCGATCAGGGATGATCGCATGTCGAACCGTGCGGACAGGGATGTCCGCTTTTTGATCTTCGCGATCGGGGATGATCGCATGCAACTCCCGCGGATCGAATCGCAGGTAATGCCGTGGCGCCGGATCGAGCGGCGTGTCGCCGAGGGTGTAGCTGCCGGGATGCGCGGCCAGCACTTCGTCCACCGCTCGCGGCACGCGCGTGGGCGGCAGCAGGTTGGTTTGCCCGTGTGCGGCCAATGCGGCGAACGCCACCAGGAAGGCGTAGCGGTCCTCGCACAGGTTGATCGCGGCATCGCCTGGCGGCAATCGTTGCGCCAGTGCGGCCACTTCGGAAAGAAAATCCGCGACGCGCACCGCGCACCCCCCGCGCCACGCGATCACGCGTTCCGGATCGGCCGCACACGGCAGCGGCAGGGGCTCCGGAATTTCGCGCGACGCTGCATTTTCGAATACGACGGCCAAGCACGCTCCCCTGTCTTGCCGATCCCGCGATGCGCCCTCGCGCGGCGCCGGATCGTCCTGTCAGGCGCGGATGATAGCGCCGCTGAGCGCGTCGGCAATCGGGGTCGGCCGGGCGAGCCCTCCGGTGGGCCCGTCCAGCAGGCCGTCCAGCTCCTCGCCGAAGATGCGTGCGGCTTCATCCGCGTTGCGCGCGGGCGGTTCGCCGTGCCGGTTGGCGCTGGTGGAGACGATCGGTCCACCGAAGGCCGAGCAGAGCGCAGCGGCCGGTGCGTGCGCGGTCACCCGCAGCGCGATGCCGTCGTGCGCGCCGGCCAGCCACGCCGGCACGCGCGCAGAACGCGGGAAGATCCAGGTGTGCGGGCCCGGCCAGGTCGCACTTGCGCGGGCGATGGCGTCGGCAGGGGCGTCGATCCAGTCGGCGATCTGCGCGAAGCTTGCGGCGATCAGCAGCACGCCCTGTTCGGGCGGCCGTCGTTTCAGCGCGAAGATCTTTTCGAACGCGGCGTGGTCGTGGGGATCGCAGCCAAGCCCGAACACCGCCTCGGTGGGATAGGCCAGCACGTCGCCGGATCGCAACAGCGTCGCGGCTTGCCCGATGTCGGCCGGATCGAAACGCCGCATCGCCGCTCAGGCATCGAAGGGCGGCGAAGTGTCGTCCGCCTGCGCGAGGGGTTTCGCGGCGGCTCTTGATCCTGCCGGTTTTCCGGCTGCGGATTTTTTCGCGGCGGGTTTCCCGGGCGCGGTTTTTTTCGCGGCCTTCCTGGCCGAGGCTTTCTTCACCGCGGTCTTCTTGGCCGCGGTCTTTTCCGGCGCCGTCTTTTTGGTCGCTTTTTTCACTGCGGCTTTCTTGAACGGGCCGCGTCTGCGGCGCACCGGCGCGGCTTGCAGCAACGCCTTGCATTCCTCGTGCGTCAGCGACTTGGGCTCGCGGTCCTTCGGCATGCGCGCGTTCTTTTCGCCGTCGGTGATGTACGGGCCGTAGCGGCCGTTCAACACCTGGATGCCGTCGCCGAAATCGGTGATCACGCGGTTGGCGATCAGCTCCTGTTTCTCGCGGATCAGTTCCAGCGCGCGCTCCAGCGTGACGGTGTGCGGATCGTCTTCGCCCTTCAACGACGCGTAGACCTTGCCCACCCGCACGAACGGGCCGAAGCGGCCGATGCCCGCGCTGATCTCCTCGCCGTCGCCGCCCTTGCCGAGCACGCGCGGGAGCTTGAACAGTTCGATCGCCTCTTCCAGCGCGATCGTGTGCATGCTCTGGCCGGGGCGAAGCGATGCGAATTGCAGCGTCTCGTCCTGATCCTTGTCGCCCAGTTGCGCATAGGGCCCGTAACGGCCCAGCCGCACCGAAACCGGCTTGCCGGTCTTCGGGTCGCGGCCGAGTTCGCGCGCGCCGGAGGCTTCCGCGCGGTCGACCGTCTCGGTCTTGTCCTCGACCAGCGACTTGAACGGCTTCCAGAACTTTTCCAGCAGGGGTTTCCATTCCTCTTCGCCGCGGCTGACCGCATCCAGCTCGTCCTCGAGCTTGGCCGTGAAGTCGTAGTCCACGTATTGCGTGAAATGCCCGGACAGGAATTTGGCCACCGCGCGGCCGACGTCGGTGGGCTTGAAGCGGCGCGAATCCAGGATCACGTATTCGCGGTTCAGCAGCGTCTGGATGATGTTGGCGTAGGTGGAAGGCCGGCCGATGCCGTATTCCTCCAGCGCCTTCACCAGCGATGCTTCCGAATAGCGCGGCGGCGGTTCGGTGAAGTGCTGGTCCGTCGCGATGTCGGACAACGGCACCGCGTCGCCGACTTGCAGCGCCGGCAGTTTGCGCGCTTCCTCTTCGTCTTCGGTTTTCGCGTCGCGGCCTTCTTCGTACACGGCGAGAAACCCGGGATCGACTACCGTGGTTCCGGTGGCGCGGAATGCGGCGTCCTTGCCGCAGGGAAATTCCACCGCGACCGTGTTCAGCGTCGCCGGTTTCATCTGGCAGGCGACCGCGCGCTTCCAGATCAGCTCGTAGAGCTTCATCTGGTCCGGCTGCAGAAAGGCCGCGACCGATTTGGGCGTGCGCAGCGCGGAGGTCGGACGGATCGCCTCGTGCGCTTCCTGTGCGTTCTTCGATTTGGTGCGGTACACCATCGCGTGTTCCGGAAGGGCTTCCTTGCCGTATTCGCGCTCGATCGTGGCGCGCAGTTCCTGGATGGC
>JAFEEJ010000222.1 GCA_018241145.1 Pseudomonadota bacterium
AATGCGGATAGCTGTGCGTGATCCTCGCCGCGGCAAGCAGCACGCCGCGTTCGCGCAGCAATTCGACGATCGCGTCGTTGGCTTTCCAGACGTGCTGGCCTTCGAAAATCGGCGTGCCCGGCAGGTACACACCGTTCGGCCCGACCGGGTTCAACACGTTGGCCGGGGTATTTTCGACCAGCCCGTATTTCTGCCCGACGACGAAGTCGTCCGCACCGTGGCCGGGCGCGGTGTGCACCGCGCCGGTGCCCTCTTCCGCGGAGACGTGATCGCCAAGGATCAGTGGAACTTCTCGTTCGTAGAAAGGGTGTTTCAAACCCCTCTCCCCCCGGGAGAGGGGTTGGGGTGAGGGTTCGGTACCGCCGTTACGCTCCGCTTCGCACGGACCCTCACCCGCCCTTCGGGCACCACGGAGCTCTTGGCCACGGATGGCAGCTTCACCCGAAGGGAGGGGGGAAAGGCTCGCAAGCGCTGCGCCCTGCGCGCGCCCGAGCACGTTCATTCCGTCCACGCCATAACGTGCCAGCGTTTTTTCCGCGAGCGC
Organism: Pseudomonadota bacterium; assembly: GCA_018241145.1. Classification (GTDB taxonomy): domain Bacteria; phylum Pseudomonadota; class Gammaproteobacteria; order Xanthomonadales; family Rhodanobacteraceae; genus 66-474. The sequence goes on from JAFEEJ010000222.1 coordinate 545, forward strand.
TTCCGCCAGCACCAGCAGCACGCGCTTGTCATCGCGTCGCGGGCCTTCGACCAGCACGTATTCGAGTTGCGGACCCAGCGTGACGGCAAGACTCGCCGGCAGCGTCCACGGCGTGGTGGTCCAGATCGGCACCGCGACGATGTCGCCGTCGCCGATCGTGACGCCGAATTTCGACGCCAGGGCTTCCGGATCGAGCGCATCGTAGGCCACGTCGATCGCGGGCGACTGCTTGTCGGCGTATTCGATCTCCGCTTCGGCCAACGCCGAACCGCAATCGAAGCACCAGTGCACGGGCTTGAAGCCGCGCGTGACGTGGCCGTTGGCGTAGACCTTCGCCAGCGCGCGCAGGATGTCGGCTTCGTACTTCAGGTCCATGGTGCGATAGGGATGTTCCCAGTCGCCCAGCACGCCGAGCCGCTTGAAGTCCCTGCGTTGCAGGTCGATCTGCGCATTGGCGTAGTCGCGGCACGACTTGCGGAACTGCGCGGCATCCACCTTCTGCCCGACCTTGCCGACCTTCTTTTCGACCGCGATCTCGATCGGCAGGCCGTGGCAGTCCCAGCCGGGAATGTAGGGCGAACGGAAGCCCGCCATCAGCTTCGAGCGCACCACGACATCTTTCAGGATCTTGTTGACCGCGTGCCCGAGATGGATCGCGCCATTCGCGTACGGCGGCCCGTCGTGCAGGATGAAGGCGTGCTCGCGCGGCATCGTGTGCGCCTGCAATTGCGCGTAGCGATTCGCCGCTTCCCATTCGGCCAGCATCTTCGGTTCGCGCTGCGCGAGGTCGGCCTTCATGGCGAAGCCGGTTTTGGGAAGGTTGATGGTGGGCTTGTAGTCAGTCATCGCGATTGCGTGTCGGTGAGCGGTGAGCGGTGAGCGGTGAGCGGTGAGCGGTGAGCGGTGAGCGGTGAGCGGTAGGAGCGTAACAAACCTTGCCGTCATTCCGGGGCCGTCTGCGGCTTCATTGCAGACGGAACCCGGAATCCATTTCGATCTTCGCGATCTGTCGAAAAAGCCGATGAATTCCGGCTTTCGCACGAAGGACTGCTCAACACCTGTCGCGCTTCGGTCGCATCACGATCCATTTGCGCTCTCAGCGCATCCAGATCGGCGAATTTCTTCTCGTCGCGCATTTTGTGCACGAATTCCACTTCGATGCGGCGCCCGTACAGATCGCCGTCGAAATCGAACAGGTGTACTTCCAGCAACGGTTCCTTGCCGTCGAACATCGGCCGCACGCCGAGGCTGACGACCGCCGGCCACGCCTGTTCCGCCACGCCATGCACGCGCGCGGCGAAGATGCCCTGCAGCGGCGGCACGCGTCCGCGCATCCGGATATTCGCGGTGGGGTAGCCGAGCTCGTGCCCGAGCCGCCGGCCATGCACGACCCGGCCGCCCATCGTGAACGGCCGCCCGAGCAGACGCGCGGCGTGCGCGAATTCACCGGCGGCCAGCCACTCGCGGATGCGCGTCGCCGAAACGCGTTCTCCCGCAACCACGACCGTTTCCGGCGTGCGCACGTCGAAGCCGTGCCGTGCGCCGAGTTGTTGCAGCAAGGCGGCGTCGCCCGTGCGGCGATGGCCGAAACGGAAATCCCCGCCGACCACGATCTCGCGCGCCCGCATGCGCCGCACGAGCACATCGCGCACGAAATCTTCCGCGTCCATGTTCGCCAACGCCGCGTTGAACCGCAGCAGCAGCACAAGTTCGATGCCGGCGTCGCGGAATCCCTGCAGTTTCTCGCGCACCGACGCCAGCCGCGGCAGCGGCGCGCGTGCGAAAAACGCGCGCGGCAAGGGTTCGAAACTGACCACGGCGGGCTGCAGGCCCTGGGCCTGCGCGCGTTCGCGCACGAGCGAAAGCAGGGCGGCGTGCCCGCGATGCAGGCCGTCGAAAGCGCCCACGGCGACCACGCTGCCGGCGGGAGCCAGGCACGGCCCCGCGGCATTCCGGAAGACCCTCGTCATCGCGAAAGTATAACCGCGCGGCGGGATTCTCTTGGGCCTGCGGCCGGGAATGACTGCTCGAAACTCCCGCGGTCACGGGCATCGCGGCAACCCGCATCGCGTCGCCGATGCGCATGGCCATCGCTACGCCGTGTGCAGATCCCGGAGACGGAAACCGGCCGCGAACAACGCGCCGAAAAAGGTCGCGCCACCCGCGGCGACCAGCACCGCGAGATGCCACGCGCGCGCGGGGATGCGCATCCCGCCCCAATGCGACCAGGGCCACAACCACAGCCCCGCGGCGAGCACCGCGGTCATCGCCGCACAGGCGAAGCCCAGCCGCAACAGGTGGCGCGCCCAGCCGCGCTGGCGCTGATAAACCCCCGCGCGCCGGAGGTAGTACCAGAGTTGCAGGCAGTTGAGCCAGTTCGAGATCGAGCTGGCGAAAGCCAGCCCGACATGCAACCCGGGCTGCCGCGCGATGCCCTGCAGCCATGGCAGGCGTTTCAGTTCCTGCGGTGCCCACAGTTCGAACAGCAATGCGATCAACGCGAAGTTGAAAAACATGTTGGTGACCAGCGCCACCGTCGCCGCGCGAACGGGCGTCCTGGTGTCCTGGCGCGAATAGAACGCCGGCAGCAGCGTGCGCTGCACCGCGATCGCGGGCACGCCCACGGCCAGCCCGACGATCGCCCAGCCGGTCATCCAGGTATCGAACGACGTGTATTTCCCGTTCTGGAAGAACGTCGCCACCACCGGCACCGCCAGCAGCATCAACGCCAGCATCGCGGGCAGCGCGATCAGCAGGGTCATGCGCAACGCCCAGTCCAGCGCCTTCGAAAAACCCTCGCGGTCGGTCGCCACGTAATGCCGCGACAACGCCGGCAGGATCACGGTGCCCAGCGCCACGCCGAACACGCCGAGCGGCAATTCGAGGAAGCGCGTGGCCTGATAGATCCAGCTCTGCGAACGCGTAACCAGCAACGACAGCACGATGGTATCGATCAGCAGGTTCAACTGCGAGATCGACGAACTGAACAGCGTCGGCAGCATCAGCCGCATGATCCGCCGCACGTCCGGGTGGTTCCAGCCCCAGCGCGGCAGCGCGAGCAGATCCAGCCGGCGCACCGCGGGCAGCAGGAACAACAACTGCACGATGCCCGCGAACAGCACCGCCCAGCCCAGCGACAGGATCGGCACGCGCAGGTGCGGCGCCAGCCAGAGCGCGCCGGCGATCATCGCGAGGTTGAGGATCACCGGCGTCAGCGCCGGCAGGCCGAAACGGTGGAAGCTGTTGAGGATGCCGCCGGCCAGCGCGGTCATCGACACGAAGAAGAGAAAGGGAAACGTCAGTCGCAACAAGTCGGCCGTCAGCGCGTGTTTTTCCGGATCGTCCAGCGCGCCGGGCGCGAACACGGTCGCGACCTGCGGCGCGAAGATCAACCCCAGCGCGGTGATCACCAGCAGCACGCCGCCGAGGGTGCCGGCGACCCGCGCGGTCAGCTCCTTCAGCTCGGCGTGATCGCGGGTTTCCTTGACCTCCGTGAAGATCGGCACGAACGCGGTGGAAAACGAACCCTCCGCGAACAGGCGGCGCATGAAGTTGGGGATGCGGAACGCGATCACGAAGGCATCGGTGGCCGCGCTGGCGCCGAACACGTGGTTCATGGCCATGTCGCGCGCCAGCCCGAGCACGCGCGACACCATGGTCATGCTGCTGAAAGACAGCAGTCCCCGCAGCAGGCTGGGCCGCTTCACCGGTTGACTCTCCGGGCGGTCACCCGCATACTTGCCGGTCTTTTTTCAATCCATTTTTCATCGAACCACTTACGGAGTTTCATCCCGTGGCCAACATCAAGTCCGCCAAGAAGCGCGCCAAGCAGTCCGAAGTGCGCCGCATGCGCAATGCCAGCCAGCGCTCCATGCTGCGCTCCTCGATCCGCAAGGTGCTGAAGGCGATCGAAGCCAGGGACAAGGCCGGCGCCGAAGCCGCCTACCAGTCCGCCGAGCCGGTGATGGATCGTTACGCCCACCATGGCCTGATCCACAAGAACAAGGCCGCGCGCCACAAGAGCCGCCTGAGCGCGAAGATCAAGGCGCTCGCCTGATCGGCCGAGGATCGGACTGATCCTCGGGAACGTGCGGACAGGGTTGTCCGCCTTGCGGTCTTCGCGATCGTGGACGATCGCAGGGAAACACCAGCCGGCGCCCGCCGGCTTTTTCGCAGGTGCCTGCGCGACCGCGCTCATGGTGCGAGGTCCTTTTCGCCGCCCTGCTCCGCGACTTCCCCCGCAAGCGCCTTCTGCCCGTCGAAGAATCGCTGCGCCGCCAGGCACAGCTCGTGCGTCCCGAGGCGTTCCGCCGCCGAAATGGCGAACCACGGCTGGTTCCACTCCAGCGCGGCAAGGATCCTGCGCGCCAGCGCATCGCGCCCGTCCGGCGCGACGAGGTCGATCTTGTTGAGCACCAGCCAGCGCGGACGTTGCAGCAGCGCCGGATCGAAACGCTCCAGTTCGCCCTCGATCGCGCGCACCTGCGCGACCGGATCGCTGCCGTCGATCGGCGCGACGTCCACCAGATGCAGCAACAGGCTGGTGCGCGAGAGATGTTTCAGGAATTGCACGCCCAGTCCCGCGCCTTCGGCCGCGCCCTCGATCAGGCCGGGAATGTCGGCGATCACGAAGCTCTGGTCGGGCCCCGAACGCACCACGCCCAGGTGCGGCTGCAAGGTGGTGAACGGGTAATCCGCCACGCGCGGCGTCGCCGCGGAGACGGCGCGGATCAAGGTGCTCTTGCCGGCGTTGGGAAAACCCAGCAGGCCGACGTCCGCCAGCACCTTCAATTCCAGTTTCAGTTCGCGCGCCTCGCCCTGCACCCCCGGCGTGGACCTGCGCGGCGCGCGGTTGGTGGAACTCTTGAAATGGATATTGCCGAGGCCACCCTTGCCGCCGCGCGCCACCAGCAACTTCTGCCCATGCGTGGTCAGGTCGCCGATGACTTCGTCGGTGTCGAGGTTGATCACCGTGGTGCCGACCGGCACGCGGACGGCCTTGTCTTCGCCGCCGCGGCCATACATGTCGCTGCCCATGCCGTTCTCGCCGCGCTGCGCCTTGAAACTGCGCTGATGCCGGAAATCGACCAGCGTGTTCAGGCCTTCATCGGCCACCAGCCAGACATTGCCGCCGTCGCCGCCGTCGCCGCCATTGGGGCCGCCGAACGGGATGAACTTCTCGCGACGGAAACTGGCGCAGCCGTTGCCGCCGTCGCCGGCCTGCACCTTGATGATCGCTTCGTCGACGAATTTCATTGAAGAGCCAGGAATCGGGAATCGGGAATCGGGAATCGGGAATCGGGAATCGGGAATCGGGAATCGGGAATCGGGAATCGGGCAAGCCTAACAACAATGTCGTCATTCCGGGGCCGTTCGCGAGTCCCGCGAACGGAACCCGGAATCTGCTGTTGCGTGCAGGGATCGAAAAAACGGATTCCGGAGTGCGACGCTTCGCATCGCGTCCGGAATGACGACAATTTTGACTCCGGGAGCTCCACGCATACGAAAAGCCCCGCGCATGGCGGGGCCCTGTCGCATCCGTGACGATCAATGGATCAGCCGGCGACCACGCTCACGGTGCGGCGGCTCTTCGGACCGTGCGTCTTGAACTCGACCGTGCCGTCGACCAATGCGAACAAGGTGTGGTCGCGGCCCAGGCCGACGCCCGCACCCGGATGGAACTGCGTGCCGCGCTGGCGCACGATGATGTTGCCGGCCTCGACGGCCTGCCCGCCGTAGAGCTTCACGCCCAGGTATTTCGGATTCGAATCGCGGCCGTTGCGCGAGGAACCTACGCCCTTCTTGTGTGCCATGACGGATTACTCCTCGCCTTTCGATTTCTTGCCACCGGCGATCGCGATCTCGCCGATTTCAATCTCGGTGTAGTGCTGCCGATGCCCCATCTGCTTGCGATGGTGCTTGCGGCGGCGGAACTTGACGATCTTCACCTTGTCGTGGCGGCCGTGGCCGCGCACCTTGGCGGCGACGCTGGCGCCCGCGACGTGCGGCGCGCCTACGGTGATGGTCTCGCCATCGCCGATCATCAGCACCTGCTCGAACTTCACGGCGGCGTCCACGTCCGCGTCGAGCTTCTCGACGCGCAGGACATCGCCCTGCATCACGCGGAACTGGCGTCCGCCGGTAAGAATGACTGCGTACATTGCCTTGCCCTTCTGGTTTTGTCGTTATTCTGGTTCCCATCGAAAACGCCCGATGGAACGCGGAAGTATAGCCCGGATCGAGCCCTTCGGGCAATTCCCGTGCGCGCGTCTCAGTGACCGCTCGGCGGCGGCACGGCCGGGGCCTGCTTCGCCGCCGGACAGGCGCCCTGCGCGTCCAAAATGCCCTGCTTCTTCAAGGTCGCCACCATCTGCTGCAAGCGCTGCTGGCCGGACTGGCGCCCCGCCTGCATGGCCTCCTCGGTGATGGCGGGACTGGCTTGCAGCCATTTCGCGCCGAGGGGCGAGCGGAAGAAGACCAGCAGGCCCCGCACGTCGGCGCTGCTGAAATGCCGCTGGTAGATCGGCACCAGCCGGTCGATCTGCTCCTTCACCACCGCCGGGCTGTCGAAGGATGCCCGCACCATCGCGGCGGGCGCGCACGGCAGCGCGCGCTCGATCATCGTGGCGGTATTCGCGTTGAACTGGCCGATCGTGCGATCGAGATCCAGGATCCCCAGCAATTCGCGCACTTCCCGGTCACTGGCGCCGCCGCTTGCCTGCGGTGCCGCATTGGCCGCGCCGATCGACAACACGGCGAGCGCCGCCGCGGCAATTGCCCGCTTTTGGAACCGCGGGTTTCGAAACCACAGATTCTGGAACCGCATGGGAATCCTCCTCCTTCTGGAAACGCGAGCCCAAAGGCCCCATAGTGACCGTGGCGCTATAGTAACCGGCTGTCCGACGACTCCGCGCTAACCTCATCCTGCGAGAACCATGGACACGATCCGCATCCGCGGCGCGCGCACGCACAATCTGAAGAACCTCGATCTGGAACTGCCGCGCGACCGGCTGATCGTGATCACCGGCCTGTCGGGCTCGGGCAAGTCCTCGCTCGCCTTCGACACCATCTATGCGGAAGGCCAGCGCCGTTACGTGGAATCGCTGTCGTCCTACGCCCGGCAATTCCTCTCGATGATGGAAAAGCCCGACGTCGACCACATCGAAGGGCTTTCGCCGGCGATCTCGATCGAGCAGAAATCCACCTCGCACAACCCGCGCTCGACCGTCGGCACCATCACCGAGGTGTACGACTACCTGCGCCTGCTGTACGCGCGCGTGGGTACGCCGCGCTGCCCGCGCCACGGCACTTCGCTGGAAGCGCAGACGGTCAGCCAGATGGTCGATCAGACGCTGGCGCTGCCGGAAGACAAGCGCTACATGCTGCTGGCGCCGGTGATCCGCGAACGCAAGGGCGAGCACGTGCAGGTGTTCGAACAACTGCGCGCGCAGGGTTTCGTGCGCGCGCGCGTGGATGGCGCCGTGGTCGACCTCGACGCCGTTCCCGCGCTGGGCCTGCGCATCAAGCACACGATCGAGGTGGTGATCGACCGCTTCCGCCCGCGCGCGGACCTGAAACAGCGCCTGGCCGAATCCTTCGAAACCGCTTTGCGGCTGGGCGAGGGCCTTGCGATCCTCGTGGACATGGATGACGGATCGGCGCCGGAACAGTTGTTCTCCTCGCGCTATTCCTGCCCGCTGTGCGACTACTCGCTGCCGGAACTGGAACCGAGATTGTTCTCGTTCAACTCGCCGGTCGGCGCGTGCCCGGCGTGCGACGGCCTCGGCGTGACGCAATTCTTCGATCCCGCGCGCGTGGTCGCGCATCCGGAACGATCTTTCGGCGAAGGCGCGGTGCGCGGCTGGGACCGGCGCAACCCGCACTTCTTCCAGATGATCCGTTCGCTGGCGAAACATTACAGGTTCGATGTCGAAACGCCGTGGAGCGAGCTGCCGAAGAAAACGCGCGAGGCGATCCTGTTCGGTTCCGGCGAAGAAAAAATCGAGTTCCGGTACCTCGGCCACGCAAACGGCTCCGGCTTCGTGCGCAAGCACAAGTTCGAAGGCGTGATCCCGAACCTGGAACGGCGCTGGAAGGAAACCGAATCCAACATGGTGCGCGAGGAACTGGGGCGCTTCATCAGCGAGCGTCCCTGCCCCGAATGCAACGGCGAACGCCTGAATCTTTCCGCGCGCAACGTGTTCGTCGGCGAAAGCAACCTGCCCGCGTTGACCGCGCTGGCGATCAACGACACGCAGGCGTTCTTCGAGAAACTCGAACTGCCCGGCTGGCGCGGAGAGACCGCGGCCAGGATCGACAAGGAAAACCGCGAGCGGTTGCGGTTCCTGATCGACGTCGGCCTCGATTACCTCACGCTCGACCGCAAGGCCGATTCGTTGTCCGGCGGCGAGGCGCAGCGCATCCGGCTCGCCTCGCAGATCGGCGCCGGACTGGTCGGCGTGATGTACGTGCTGGACGAACCTTCCATCGGCCTGCACCAGCGCGACAACGAGCGCCTGCTCGGCACGCTGGTCCGCCTGCGCGACCTCGGCAACACGGTGCTGGTGGTCGAACACGACGAGGACGCGATCCGCGCGGCCGACCACATCCTCGACATCGGCCCGGGCGCGGGCGTGCACGGCGGCGAGATCGTTGCGCAAGGCCGGTTGCAGGACATCCTGGACGCGCCGCGTTCGCTGACCGGAAAATACCTGTCGGGAAAACTGTCCATCGAAATACCGAAACTGCGGCGTACGCCCGACCCGAAGAAAGTGATGACGCTGCGCGGTGCGCGCGGCAACAACCTGCAGAACGTGACACTGGAAATTCCGGCCGGCGTGTTCACCGCGATCACCGGGGTTTCCGGTTCGGGCAAGTCCACACTGGTCAACGACACGCTGTTCCGGCACGCCGCGGTGCAATTGAATGGCGCCTCCGCGCAGCCGGCGCCGTTCGACAAGATCGAGAAGCTCGACCTGTTCGACAAGGTCGTCGACATCGACCAGTCGCCGATCGGCCGCACGCCGCGTTCGAATCCTGCGACCTACACGGGCCTGTTCACGCCGTTGCGCGAGCTGTTCGCGCAGGTGCCCGAGTCGCGCGCGCGCGGCTACCAGGCCGGGCGTTTCAGCTTCAACGTCAAGGGTGGCCGTTGCGAAGCCTGCGAAGGCGACGGGCTGATCAAGGTCGAGATGCACTTCCTTCCCGATGTCTACGTGCCCTGCGACGTCTGCCACGGCAAGCGTTACAACCGCGAGACGCTGGAGATCCTCTACAAGGGCCACAACATCGCCGACGTGCTCGACATGACGGTGGAAGATGCGCACAAGGTGTTCGAGAACATTCCGGCGATCGCGCGCAAACTGGACACCCTGATCGACGTCGGGCTGGGCTACATCAAGCTGGGCCAGAGCGCGACCACGCTGTCCGGCGGCGAGGCGCAACGCGTCAAGCTGTCGAAGGAACTTTCCCGACGCGACACCGGCAGCACGCTGTACATCCTCGACGAACCGACCACCGGCCTGCACTTCCACGACATCGAGCAACTGCTGCGCGTGCTGCACCGGCTGGTCGACCAGGGCAACACCGTGGTGGTGATCGAACACAACCTCGACGTGATCAAGACCGCCGACTGGATCGTGGACCTCGGCCCCGAAGGCGGTGCCGGCGGCGGCCGCATCGTCGCTTCGGGCACGCCGGAAGACGTCGCCGCCACGCCGCACTCCTACACCGGGCAATTCCTGGCACGCGTGCTGGAGGTTCCCGCCACGAAATCACAGCGGAAGAAGAAACGCGCATGAACACGCGACGCCGACGAAGCAAACCCGACGCGGAAACCGGCCCCTCCGGGGCGACCAAGAACACGCGTTCGCGCAAACAGGCGGGCAAGCCCGCACGTTCGGAGAAGAAACCGGCGGAGACAATCCCCGCGGGCATTTCGCCGGCTCCGGCGGCGCAATCCGCGCCACGCGTGCTGTTCAACGCGCCGATCGCGGTGCGCTGGCGCGACCTGGATGCCTTCAACCACGTCAACAATTCCAGCTTCCTCACCTATCTGGAAGAATCGCGCCTGCAGTGGCTGAAAGGCGTGCCGGGCCCGTGGTTCGACGCGCATTCGATGCCCGTGCTGGCCGCTGCGGAATTGAATTACCGCGCCCCGATCGCGTGGCCTGCGCGGATCGCGGTGGAACTTTCCTGCGAGCGCCTCGGCACGACATCGATCACCATCGCCCATCGCATCGTGGATGCGGACGAACCGCGCGTGTTGTATTGCGATGGACGCGTGGTCATGGTCTGGACCGATCCGACGAATGGCCGCTCGGTGCCGCTGCCGGATGCGATCCGCCGCGCCTGCGCCTGAAACTCGCGCGAGGTTCAACATCGTTCACGCCCGCTGGTTATGATGCGGCACATCCATCTGCGAGGATCGCCCATGCCACGCCGCCTGCTCGTCACCGCGCTCGCCTTCGCGCTGTCCGCAACCGCCGCCTGCGCGGCCGGCGATTCATCGCAGCCCTCATCCGGCATCGGCAATGCCGCGCTGACGATCTATCACGCCAGTGACGATTCGCTGTTCTCCGGCGATGCCTCGGGCAGCGTGGACAGCGGTTATGGCGTGGTGCATGAAACCCGCAAGATCGACCTGCAGGGCGGCCGCCAAACCCTGCGCATCGGCGGCCTGCCGGCGTCGGTGGATCCCGAAGCCGTCATGCTGGGTTTCCCCGGCAATGCCGGCGTGAAAATCCTGGGACGGCGCATCGTGTTGTCGCGCGGCAACGCCGACAGCGCGCTCGCGGGGCACGTCGGCGAACAGGTCGTCGTGGCGGGAAGCAACGGCCAGGCCCTCGCCAGCGGCACGCTGCTGGGCGTTGATGGCGATGGGTTGACCGTGCGCAAAGGCGACGGCGGCGTGATCGTGGTGCACGACTACGCCACCGTCGCGCTGCAGCCGGGCTCGATCGGCGGGGGCGGCAGCCTCATCCTCGCGCTGGATTCGTCATCCGCCGGAGCGCGCGATGCGCGCTTGAGCTACACCACGTCCGGGCTCGGCTGGCGCGCGGCGTACGCGGTCACCCTGGCGGGCGGCTCGCAATGCCGCATGCATTTCGACCCGCAGGCGTCGATCGCCAATCGCAGCGGGCGCGATTACGACCACGCGGGCGTCAAACTCGTGGCCGGACAACCGAACCTTTCCCAGCCGCCGCGCATGTTCATGGCCAAGGCCGCGATGGCCGCGGAAGCCGCGCCGCCGATGCCGCAGCAGCGCACGCTCGGCGACTACCGCAGCTTCACGCTGCCGGACGCGATCGACCTTCCGGATGGCACGGTCACGCTGGCGCCGCTGTATGCGGCTTCCGATCTGGATTGCACGCGGCAATACCTGCTGGAAGCGGGCGGTGGCTGGCAGCCGCCCAAGCCGATGCTGGACGGAAATTTCAACAACGACGCCTACCAAGACCGACCGATCGCGGCGACGCTGGGCTTCACCGCCCCCGATGCACTGCCCGCCGGCATGCTGCGTGCGTCGATGCTGGACCAGGACGGCGCATCGGAACTGCTCGGCCAGGGCGACATCCCCGACACGCCGAAAGGCAAGAGTGTGAGCGTGACGCTGGGCGAAAGCTTCGACCTGCGCGCGAGTCGCGAACGCACCGCGTTCACGGCGGACAAGGCGTCGCGCACGATGGACGAAGCATTCCGGATCACGCTGAGCAACGGCGGTGATGCCGCGCGCACCGTCACCGTGCGCGAACATCCCAATCGCTGGAAGGTCTGGAAGCTGTTGTCATCCAGCGTGAAGCCCGACAAGCAGACACCGGACATGCTGGAATTCTCCGTGGCGGTCCCCGCGCACGGGAAAACCGTGCTGGACTACCGCGTGCAGTACGCATGGCTGCCGAAGGACGAATGACCATGCTCGATCGCATCGAACACGAACACGGCATCCGCGAACTGCGGCTCGCCCGTCCGCCGGTCAACGCGCTCGATCCCGGACTGGTGCACGCGTTGCGCGAAGCGATTGAAACCGCGCCGCGCGAAGGTGCGGATGCGCTGGTGATCTCGGGTGCTTCCGGCATTTTCTCGGCCGGCCTGGACGTGCCGTTCCTGTTGACGCTGGATCGCGAAGCGATGCGTGCGTTCTGGGGCGAATTCCTCGGCCTGTGCGCTGCGCTGGCGCGCTCGCCGATCCCACTCGTTGCGGCGGTGACCGGCCACTCGCCGGCCGGCGGCGCGGTGCTGGCGCTTTTCTGCGACTTCCGCGTGATGGCGCATGGCGCCTATCGCATCGGACTGAACGAAGTGCAGGTCGGACTGACCGTGCCGGATGTCATCCGCGCCGCATTGGGGCGCCTGCTGGGGGCCTATCGCGCAGAACGATTGCTGGTCGAAGGCGCGATGCTGGAATCGGAAGCGGCATTGCGTGCCGGTTTCGTGGATGAACTGGCCGACGTGGACCACGTGGTCACGCGCGCACTCGGCTGGCTCGAAGCGCTGCTGAAGCTCCCGCGCCGGGCAATGCTGTCCACGCGCGCGCTGGCGCGTGCGGACCTCGGCGCGTTGTTCGCCGATGCAGCCGCGCTGCGCGTGGAAACGCTGCTGGAGATGTGGTTCGCGCCCGAAGCGCAAGCCACGCTGCGCGCGATGGTGGAAAGGCTCAAGGCGAAGAAATAGCGCGGGATCCGCCCGCACTATTCGCCTGTCGCCACCGGCCGCGTTGGGTCGCTTACGTACCCGCTCCACGACGGGGCGAAGAGGCGCGAACCGTGCAGGCCCGCCGCTTCCATCGCCAGCAGGTTGTGCGCGGCGGTGACGCCGGAGCCGCACATGTGCACGACTTCGTCCGGTGGACGTTGCGCGAGCAGCGCCATGAATTCATCGCGCAGCAGCGACGATGACTTGAAGCGCCCTTTCGCATCGAGGTTGTCGTTGAACGGGCGATTGCGTGCGCCCGGCACGTGGCCGGCGACGGGATCGATCGGTTCCAGCTCGCCGCGATAGCGCGCGGCGCCGCGCGCATCGAGCAGCAGCATGGCCCCCTGCGCGCGCAGGCGTTCGAGTTCGTCGCAGTAAACGACCTGCGCGGGATCGAACCGGACTTCGACGCGCGTCGCCGCGCGTTCCGTCGCTTCGCCCTGCCCGGCCGGCAACCCGGCCTCCAGCCACGCGCGCCAGCCGCCGTCCAGCACGCTCGCGCCGATCCCGCAGATACGCAACAGCCACCACAGGCGCGCCGCGGCCATCGCGCCGCCCGCATCGTCGTATGCCACGATGCGCTGCCCTGGCGTCCAGCCCCAGCGCGACAAGGTCCGCGAGAACGCCGTGTCGTCCGGCAACGGATGCCTTCCCAGGTTCTCTTTCGACAAATCGGATAGATCGCGATCCAGGCTCGCGTACACCGCGCCCGGAATGTGGGCTTGCCGGAATTCGCGCTCGCCCTTGACCGGGTCGGCGAGCTCGAAACGGCAATCCACGACCCGCACCTCGTCACGCGGCAAGGCGGACAACGTGCGTGCATCGATCAAGGCGGCATCGGTCATTGCATGATCTCCATGCGCCGCATCAGGTTGACCAGGATGGCGGCCGTCGCCCCCCAGATCAACGGTTCCGAACCGGCGTATTCGCAGACGATACGGCGTTTGCCGCGAAAGTCGAAGGCCCGCTGGCGCAGGCGGGCGGGATCGAGCAGGAACGCGAGCGGCACTTCGAATACCGACTCCACTTCCTCCGATTGCCGCGCCACGCGGGCGTCCGCCCTCAGCGTCGCCACCACCGGCGTCACGCAATAGCCGCTGACGGTGTCGAGGCAATCGAGATACCCGAGCGGCTGCGCATCGTCGGGATCGAGGCCGATTTCCTCGCGTGCCTCGCGCAGCGCCGCGGCGATTTCGTCCGCATCCGCCGCGTCGATGCGTCCGCCCGGGAAACTCACCTGGCCGGCGTGCGTGCGCAATCCATGGTTCCGCAGCGTGAAGACCACGGTCGGCTCCGGCGCATCGCGCAGGGCCAGCAGCACCGCCGCGCGGGTGCGCGTGTCTTCGCCCAGCAGGTCCGACAACTCGGCGCGATTCCAGCCCACGGCATGCGGCGGCTCCTGCAGCGGATGCAGGGCCCGCGCGATCCGCTGCAACTGCGGGTTCATGGCACGCGGCGCACGCGTTGCGGAAGCACTTCGCGCATGCAACGCAGGCGTTCGGCATCGCTCATCGTGCCCCATCGCGCGATCTCGTCGAGGGTGCGCCGGCAACCCTGGCACAGTCCTTCCTCGTCGAGACGGCAGACGCCGATGCAGGGCGTCACGGGCAACGGGAAATCGGACGACGCGGTCATCCACGGGAGGGTAGCAGTTCGCGACCCGACGGAAAAATCAGGGTTTGCTGTCGAGCAGGCGAATGTCGAACACCAGGCCTTCGTTCGGGCCGATGCGCGGGGGCTGGCCGCGTTCGCCGTAGGCCATCTGCGGCGGGATGAATACCTGCCAATGATCGCCCACGTGCATGCGCGTGACGACCTGTTGCCAGCCGCGGATCATCTGGTCGACCGGAAACGTGACCGGCTGGCCGCGATCGTAGGTGTTGTCGAACACGGTGCCGTCGAGCAGCGCGCCGCGGAATTGCAACGTGACTTCGCTGTCCACCGTCGGGTTCTTGTCGCCGCCGCCATCGTCCAGCACCTTGTACTGCACGCCCGACGGCAAGGTGACCACGCCATCCTTCTTGCCGTTGGCGGCGAAGAATTGCCGGCTCTTCTGCAGATTGGCTGCCGCCAGTTTGGTGAAAGCCGCGCGCGCATCGGCGACCATGCGCTGCTGCATCGCCGTGATCACGGCCTGCATTTCCTGCGGCGAGAACGCGGGTTTCTTCTGCCCGTAACCGTCCTGCACGCCGCGCAGCACGCTGGCGATGTCGATCTGCAGGCCATGCTGGCCGAGGTCGCGTCCGGCTTCGTAACCCAGCGCATAGGACAACTTTCGATCGCCCGACGGCGGCGCATCCTGCGCGCGCGCGGCCGCGAGCGGCAGGATCGCGGCGAGTGCCATCGACAGGGCAATACTGGTGATGCGGCCATGGGACATGGCGTTGGCGGTTCCTTTCCCTCGTGCGCGCGGGCGCCGGCGCGATGCTAGCAGGGCCCGCGTCTTGGAACCCGCGGGAAGACAAAGGTTCCCGTTCAAGGCCCGCCGCGATAGCGCTTTTCGCCGGCTTCCACCCGCATATCCAGGCGGTTTTCCGGTGGCGCCAGCGCGCAGGTGGCGAACGGCGTGAACACGCACGGCGGGTTGTAGGCCTTGTTGAAGTCGATCACGATGCGGCCATCGCGCGGCGGTTCGGTATAGAGGAAACGCCCTGCGCCGTAGGTTTCCCTGCCCGAAGTCCCGTCGGCGAAAATCAGGTACAGGGCCTGGTCGCCCGGCGTCTCGATCACGGGCGTGACTTCGTATTCGTGGCCGTCGCGCGCGAACACCGCGCGACCCGGCGCGGGATAACTTTCGAGCTGGCCGATCACGTTCATCGTTTCCAGCGTGCGCGGCGAGTCGAACGGCAGCCACCGCGCCTCGATGCGCCAGGACGGATCGACGGGAAAGGATTCGATGCCGGCGAAACGCCTGCGGGTTTCGGCTTCGCTGTCGCGCACGCGCAACGCCTTGCGTCCGCTGCGGTCGATCACGATGAAGTTCGCGCTGCCGAAGGACACGCGCGTGGGGGTTTGCGCGTGATCGTCGCGCAGAACGGCGCATGTTTTCGATTCGCCGTCGACCAACGCGCCGCTGCCGGGTTCGAGCTGCAACGCCAGTGTCCCGTCTTCGCGCCAGTCGATCGCGCCGAGATGCGCGGGCGCGCGGCCGATGGTGATCGCGTTGTCAGCCGCGCTGCCGATGGTGTTGCGGCCCGGTTCCAGCCAGTGCAATCCGGCCAGGCTCAGCCAGCCATCCGGCGCGGTCAGCCGCGCCAGCCGCTGC
Organism: Pseudomonadota bacterium; assembly: GCA_018241145.1. Lineage (GTDB taxonomy): Bacteria > Pseudomonadota > Gammaproteobacteria > Xanthomonadales > Rhodanobacteraceae > 66-474. The sequence goes on from JAFEEJ010000222.1 coordinate 16,503, forward strand.
GCACGCCATGCATCGATCGAGCGCGCGTAGTCGTCCACTCAGCGTCCCCGCAAGAACAATTTGTCCAGCTCGGCGATGCCCAGCTGCGTCCAGGTCGGGCGTCCGTGGTTGCACTGGCCGGAACGCTCGGTGTTCTCCATCTCGCGCAGCAGCGCGTTCATTTCCGGGATCGTCAGCCGGCGGTGCGCGCGCACCGCGCCATGGCACGCCATCGTCGCCAGCAACTCGTTCTGCAATTCCTGCAGGCGGCGCGAGTGGCCATGCTGCGCCAGCTCGCCCAGCACGTCGCGCGCGAGCTGCGCGGCATCGGCGCGTTCCAGCAATGCGGGAATCCGGCGAACGGTGGCCTGGCGCGGGCCGCTGCGGCCGATTTCCAGCCCGATCGCCGCCAGCGCATCCGCGTGTTCTTCCGCCGCCGCCGCTTCGGCCTCGCTGACCGCGACGGGCAGCGGCACCAGCAGGCTTTGCGATTGCATGCCTTCGCGCACACACGCGGATTTCAGTTTTTCGTACGTCACGCGCTCGTGCGCGGCATGCATGTCCACCAGCACCAGGCCCTGCGCGTTTTCCGCGAGGATGTAGATGCCGGCGAGTTGCGCGAGCGCGTAGCCCAGCGGCGGTGTCTCATCGCCGCGCAGGTCCGGCAGCACCGTTGCCGCGGATGCAGGCGCCGCTGCCCCGAGCAACGCGGCATACGCATCGGGCACGGGTTCGCGTACCGCAAGCGCGTGCTGCCCGGAGAATCCGCGGCGTGGTTCGAGACTGTCCGGCAGCGCAGCCTCGGCTTGCGCCAGCTTCGCGCGCGCCTGCGCAGAGAGATCGCCGGCACGGAAGAAGACCACGCCGTCATCGCGCGCCGGAGCGCCGGCACGCGTCTGCGCGATCGCCTCGTGCAGCGTGCGGAACAGGAAATCGTGGACCAGCCGCGCTTCGCGGAAACGCACTTCCGACTTGGCCGGATGCACATTCACGTCCACACCCTGCGGATCGAGTTGCAGGAACAGGACGAACGCGGGATGGCGCCCGTGGAACAGCACGTCCGCGTACGCCTGCTTCACGGCGTGCGCGACCACGCGGTCGCGCACCAATCTTCCGTTGACGTAGAAATACTGCTGGTCGGATTGTGCGCGCGATGCGGTGGGCAGGCCGACCCAGCCATGCAATTCCATGCCGGCCGCGGCGTGGTCGACATGCAGGCAATTCCCGGCGAAGTTCGAACCCAGCAATTCCGCCGCGCGCTCCAGCCGCGCATCCGCATCGCGCGCGGGTTTCAGCAGGCGCACGGGCTTGCCGTTGTGGCCCAGGCGGAAATCCACCGCCGGACGCGCCAGCGCCAGGGATTTCACCAGTTCGTCGATGTGGCCGAATTCGGTGCGTTCGGCGCGCAGGAATTTGCGCCGCGCCGGCACGGCGTGGAACAGGTCGTGCACTTCGACCGTGCTGCCGCGCGCCCCCGACGCAGGCTGCGGCGGGCCGATGTCCGCGCCGTGGACTTCGATGCGCCACGCATGCGCGTCGTCCTGCGTGCGCGAAACCACCGACAGGCGCGACACCGACGCGATGGACGCCAGCGCTTCGCCGCGGAAACCCATGCTCGCCACGCGCGCGAGATCCTCGAAACTGGCGATCTTGCTGGTGGCATGCGCGGACAGCGCCAGCGGCAGCTCGTCGCGCGGTATGCCCGATCCGTCGTCGCGCACGCGGATCAGCCGCGCACCACCCTGCGCGATGTCGATCTCGATCTTCGTCGCGCCCGCATCGAGGCTGTTCTCCACCAGCTCCTTCACCACCGAAGCCGGGCGCTCGATCACCTCGCCGGCGGCGATCTGGTTTACCAGCTCGGGGGACAGAGGACGGATCGGCGGCATCGCGACACTTCGCATCGAACGCGAAGCATAGCAAGAGCCGGATTCGAGATTCGGAAACAAGGAACCCGGAAATGCAGATTCGGGGCGTGCTGTCGTTCAACAGTGTGGCCAAGGATGGCCACTTGTGGACGTCACCTGGCGTAAACGCAGCCGCTCGCCAAGGAATAAATCGAGCAGCGATCAGGGACGATCGCAACCACTCACGAACCCGGGATCAGCAACACCTGCCCGGCCTGCACGCTGCCGTCGTCGGGGATCTTGTGATTGACGGAGCGCAGCGCCGTGGCGCTGATGCCGTATTGCTGGGCGATGCCGGAAAGGGTCTCGCCGCGCATGACGCGATGCATGTCGCGGATGTTCGCATCCAGCGTTGCCGCCGCCTTGTCGCGGCTTCTGGAAGCCACGGACGATTGCGGCAGGGCCGGCGGCGGCGGGATATTGCTGGCCAACTGGATGTAGGCATCCGACGCGGGCGGACGCACTCGCGGCGTGGAAGCACGCATGGTCCGCACCGGCTCGACATTCGAGACGTTCATCGCGGATGCCTGCGCCGGGTTCCGCGAATGCGATGCAGCGCCGGCGACGGCCGCGGAACCGGAAGGATCGGCCGCGGACGGCGGCACCGATGCGAGCAACGTGGCCGCATCCGTCTGGCCCGGATGCAGTCGACCATCGCGAACCGCGGCGAACCACGTTCCCGGCGGCGGCGTGGATTCGAAATAGCCGCGCACGCCCGTCAGGATCGCCTGCGCCAGTTCTTGCCGATGGTTCGGATCGCGCAACCGGGTTTCTTCCGCGGGGTTGGTGATGAAGGCGGTCTCCACCAGGATCGACGGCACGTCGGGCGAACGCAGCACGACGAAATTCGCGCGCTCGACGTAGCCGCGATGGGTCGGGCCCAGCGCCGAAAGCGATTTCAGCACGCGATTGGCGACCGCATCGCTGGCCTGGATCGACGCGCCCTGGGAAAGATCGAGCAACACCGAAGCCAGGGTGTCGTCCTTGTCGTCCAGCGACACGCCGCCGATCAGGTCCGCGCGGTTTTCGCTGTCGGCCAGCCAGCGCGCCGCTTCCGAGACCTTGCCGCGCTGCGACAACACCCACACCGAGGAGCCTTTCGCATCCGAACTGGTGTACGCGTCTGCGTGCACCGACACGAACAGGTCGGCCTTGTTCTGGCGCGCGATCGCATAGCGCTTCTTCAGCGGCACGAAATAGTCGCCGCTGCGCGTCAGCACCGCGCGCATGCCGGGCTGCGCGTTGATCAGCGCGGCGAGGTCGCGCGCCACCGACAGCGTGACGTTCTTTTCCAGGGTTCCGTCCGGGCCGCGCGCGCCGGGATCCTCGCCGCCATGCCCGGCATCGACCGCGATGACTACCGGCCGCGGCTTGCCCTGCGCGATGTCGTTCTCGATGGTGCGCGCCATCTGCGGCGCAGGCGCGTGCGGCGGATAAAGATCCACCACCAGCCGGTAGCCGTACTGGCCGGCCGGCCTCAACAGGAAACTCTTGGGGTGCGCGTCGCCGGAAAGATCCAGGACCACCCGCGCGGAACCGCCGTTCTCGCCGCTGCGGATCGTCTTGAGCAACCCGGTCGCCTGCGGCACGTGGAACCCGGCGGCGAAATCGCTGCCCTTGACGTCCAGCACGATCCGTCCCGGGTTTTCCAGCTGCACCAACTGGTAATCGCTCGGCGGCGCGGACAGGTCCAGCACGACCCGGGTCGAATCCGGGCCGCCCCACACGCGCAACGCCTCGACGTGCGCGGCCGATGCCGTCCCTGCGACGACCAGCCCGAGACAGGCGAAAAAAACCGATGGGCGCGTTTTCCCCCTCATGGACCCGGATTGAACCCCAAGCGCCCGTGGATTGCAAGAATTTTTTCCTTATCCACCCGCAGTATGCGATGGTTTTATCGAAGTCGGTTCAGGAAGATGCCGCAACTGAACCGAGCAGGCGCAGCCATGCCGCACCGCGCGCCGTGCAGGGGGACAGCGTTGCGGCCCGTCCGTGGCCACGGTATTCCAGCGCGACATCGAGATCCGGGGCGGGCAGCGCGCCGGTCCCGCGCTCGGGCCATTCGATCAACACCAGCGCCGCGGGATCGCCGAGTTCGTCCATGCCCAGCCACTCGAGCTCCTCCGGCGCGCCGATGCGGTAGAGGTCCAGATGGAAGGCTTCGCCGCGCGCGCCCAATGTGTAACGCTCGAGCAGGCTGTACGTCGGGCTTTTCACCCGCTCGCCCGCGCCCAGCGCGCGCAGCAACCCCCGCGCGAAACTGGTCTTGCCCGCCCCCAGTTCGCCGCGCAGGTAGACCACGCCACCCCCGCCGACGGCGGGCGCGAGGCCACGCGCCAGTTCAATCGTCGCGGCCTCGTCGGGCAGGCCGATCTGCACGGGGTGGTTCTTTTCAGCCATCGATACGGCCGTTGACCAGCGCACGCAAATACGGAAACAGGTCGCTCGCCAGCGTGCCGCGTTCGCCCGCGCGCGCCGCCAGTTCTCCAGCGCGGCCGTGGATGCCCACGCCGAGGCACGCGGCATCCCGCGCCGACAAGCCTTGTGCCAGCAGGCCCGCGATCACGCCGGTCAGCGCATCGCCCGTGCCGCCGCTCGCGAGTCCGGGGCTGCCGCGGGGACACAACGACACTTCGCCTTCGGGCGTGGCGATCAGGCTGCCCGCGCCCTTCAGCACCACGACCGCGCCGCAGCGGCGGGCAATCGCGCGCACGGCGGCGAAGCGATCCCACTGGACCTGCGCGATATCGCACTGGAGCAGCCGCGCCGCTTCGCCCGGATGCGGCGTCAGGATCGTGTGCGTCGGCAGCGCGCGTGGATGCTCGGCCAGCAGGTTCAATCCATCCGCATCGAGTACGGTCGGCAGGTTCGCATCCAGCGCGGCCTGCCACAGGCCGCGGCCCCATTCCCCGCGGCCCAGCCCCGGCCCCAGCGCGATCACCGTCGCGCGTTCCAGCAGGCCGCCGAGGTTGCGCGGGACGTGCACGCCGTGCGGCATCAATTCCGGTCGCGCGGCGAGCAAGGCTGCGACATGCGCTTCGCGCGTGGCGACGCTGACCAGGCCCGCGCCGACCCGCAATGCGGACTCCGCCGTCAACCGGATCGATCCGCCGGCGCCGTGATCGCCGCCGATCGCCAGCACGTGCCCGAAACGACCCTTGTGGCTGTCGCGCGGGCGTGCCGGCAGCGGGCGCGGTTCGATCAGGCGCGCATCCGCGGGATGCGCGGCATGCAGCGAGCCGGGCAGATCCAGCGTCGACAATTCGCAAACTCCCGCATGATCCGGGCCCTGCGCCGTGAACAGCCCGCGCTTCCACGCGACGAAACAGATGGTCGCTTCGGCGCGCACGCAGGGTTCGTACGCGACGCCGCTGTCCGAGGACAAGCCGGAAGGCACATCCAGCGCGAGCACCGCCGCCCGCTTCGCGTTCAAGGCATCGATCAGGCGTGCGCCCTCGCCGTCGGGCGCGCGATTCAGGCCGGAACCGAACAACGCGTCGACGTACGCGTCCGCCTGCGGCAACGGCCCTCCGGACGCGGGATGGATTCCCGCCTGGATGCAGCGCGCGCGCGCCAGTGCGGCATCGCCGGAGGAAGCCTCGCTGGTCGCGATGACCTCCGCCCGCCAACCCGCTTCCCGCGCGATCGCTGCCAGCAGGAACCCGTCGCCGCCGTTGTTGCCCGGTCCGCACAGCACGCATACGCTGCGCGCCTGCGGCCAGCGTCGGCGCAAGCACGCGAATGCGGCGGCAGCGGCGCGCTGCATCAATTCGAATCCCGCGATGCCGCTTTCCATCGCGGCGCGGTCCAGCGCACGCACCTGTGCGGCGGTGTAAAGCGCAGCCTGCGGATCGCTGGATTCCATGCGACCGATTATAAGGATTCGCATTCGCGGCGCGGCAAGACCGCAGTACGCCCGCATACAATGCGCGGATGCCGACCCGCGGCGACATCGACTTCGGACAACTCGCCGAGCGCATCAAGGCGTGGGGCGCGGAACTGGGCTTCGACAAACTCGGCATCGCCGGCATCGAGCTCGACGCAGACGAAGCGCGCCTGCTGGACTGGTTGCGCGAAGGCCGCCACGGCGCGATGGACTACATGCAACGCCACGGTGCGCGGCGCGCGCGTCCGCACGAATTGCAGCCGGGCACGGTGCGCGTGATCTCCGCGCGGATGAACTATTGTCCACGGGAAACGAACGACGCCTTGGAGGTGCTGCGCGATCCGCTGCGCGCCTATGTCGCTCGCTACGCGCTGGGCCGCGACTACCACAAGCTGATGCGCAATCGCCTGCAGAAACTCGCCGACCGCATCGAAGCGCAGATCGGCCCGTTCGGCTACCGCGCGTTTTCGGATTCCGCGCCCGTGCTGGAAAAGGCGCTGGCGCGCGACGCGGGACTGGGCTGGATCGGCAAGCACACGCTCCTGCTGGATCGTGACGCAGGTTCGTGGTTCTTCTTGGGCGAGCTCTACACCGACCTGCCGCTGCCCGTGGATGCGCCGTCATCCGAACACTGCGGCACTTGCACGCGCTGCATCGATATCTGCCCGACAGGCGCGATCACCGGCCCGCGACAGCTCGATGCGCGCCGCTGCATCGCCTATCTGACCATCGAGCTGAAGTCGTCGATTCCGGTCGAATTGCGCCCGCTGATCGGCAATCGCGTGTTCGGTTGCGATGATTGCCAGCTGGTCTGCCCCTGGAACAAGTACGCACGGCCGACGCGCGAGGAGGATTTCGCGCCCCGGCATGGTCTGGACGGCGCGAAACTGGTGGAATTGTTCGGCTGGAGCGAACAGGAATTCTTGCGCAAGACCGAGGGCATGGCCATCCGCCGCGCCGGATACGAAGGCTGGTTGCGCAACGTGGCGATTGCGCTGGGCAACGCGCCGCATTCGACCGAAATCGTCGCTGCGCTGCACGCGCGCGCCGATGATCCTTCCGCGCTGGTGCGCGAACATGTCGCATGGGCGCTCGAAGAGCAGCAACGCAAACGCACGTCCGTCACGTGAAACCCGTATCGCGTCCTCCCCGGAAGGACGGGTCCGATCAGGCCGCGGCCATCTGCTTGGGGATCGAACGATTGGTATGCGTGACGCGGTTGTGCGCGTCCACGTACACCAGCATCGGCTCGAACAACGCGGCTTCCGCCTCGCTCAGGCCGGCGAAGGCGGCGATGATGAGGATGTCGCCCGGCTGTGCGCGGTGCGCCGCGCTGCCGTTGACCGAAATGATGCCGCTGCCCTCTTCCGCGCGCAGGGCGTAGGTGACGAAACGCTCGCCGTTGTTGACGTTCCACGCGTGGATCTGCTCGTACTCGCGGATGCCGGCGGTGTCCAGCAGGTGACCGTCGATCGCGATCGAACCCTCGTAGTGGAGCTCCGCGTGGGTCACGGTGGCGCGATGGATCTTGGCCTTGAGCATGTTCAGTTGCATGGATGCCTTCCCGCCGCGAGTGCGCGGCGATGCGGATTATACCGCCAATTTCCGGGCTTTGGTGCGCCGCAACAAGGGCCGGCAACCCTGCGCCGGGAGTTCCGGCGCATTCAGCCCCATGGCTGCCCGGAAACCATAATGAAAGGCCAAAAGACAGGAGAAACGGCCATGTCCGAAAAGAGATTCGTCCTCACCCGGGAATTCGTCGGGGAGGTGATCACCGCCAGGAACTACGCCGCGCACATCGCCGAACTGGCCTCCGAATTGGCCCGCGCGGCGGGCGAACCCGTGCAGCGGCCTCTTTCCCGCGAGCAAATTGAACGCGCGGTGCAGGTCAACGGAACGGAGACGCGCCTGGTGATGGACGCCTTGATCGCGCGGCTGGAAACGTTGCGGGAAGAAGGCAAGCTGCCGGAAGACGCCGCCGTACCGATTTGGTGAGGCGCTCAATCCAGCGGCAGGTTGTCGATCAGGCGTGTGGCGCCCAACCGGGCCGCGATCAACGCGACCAGGCCTTCACGTTCGCCCTCATCGGGCAACGCCAGGTCGTCGGCGCGGCGCAGCACCGCATAATCAGGGGCGAATCCCGCGCGTTCGAGGCGTTGCATCGCGACGGTTTCCACCACCCGCGCCGGATGCCCGTCCCGCGCGGCTTCGCGCATCCACTGCAACGTCGCGTGGATTTGCGGGGCGAGCGCGCGTTCGGCCCGATTCAAATACTGATTGCGCGACGACAACGCCAGTCCGTCCGCCTCGCGCAGCGTCGGCGCGGCGATGATCTCGATCGGCAGGGAAAGTTCGCGCACCAGCCGTTTCACCACCAGCAGCTGCTGCCAGTCCTTCTGGCCGAACACCGCCAGCTCCGGCATCACCAGCGTGAACAGTTTCGCCACCACCGTGGCGACGCCGTCGAAATGCCCGGGCCGGTGCGCGCCTTCCAGCGTTTCGGTGACCTGCGGCACGTGGATGCGGATCGAATGTTGCGCGCCGCAGGGATAGATCGTTTCCACATCGGGGGCGAACAGCAGATCGCATTCGTGCTCGGCCAGGCCCGCGCTGTCCTGCGCCAGGGTGCGGGGATATTTTTCGAAATCCTCGCCGGCGGCGAACTGGGTGGGATTGACGAACACGCTGACCACCACGCGATCGGCGTGCTTGCGCGCGAGGTCGAGCAACGAGTAGTGCCCGGCGTGCAGGTTGCCGAGCGTCGGCACGAAACCGACCGTCGCGCCTTCCTGTTTCCAGGCGCGCACCGCGGCGCGCAGGGAGGGGGCATCATTGACCGTTCGCATGGAGCCTCCGCGAACCCGAAGGAACTTCAACCGAGGATGTTTTCGGCGGCGGGAAACGCGCCGGCACGCACGTCATCGGCATAGGCGCGGATCGCCGCGGCGATCGAGTCGCGGCCCGCGAGGAAATCCTTCGAGAATTTCGGCCGCCTGCCGGGCGTGATGCCCAGCATGTCGTACAGCACCAGCACCTGGCCGTCGCAGTCTTTCCCCGCACCGATGCCGATGGTCGGGATCGCGATTTCCTTCGTGATCTGCGCGGCAAGGGCATGCGGGACCGATTCCAGCACCAGCAGTTCGGCGCCTGCCTGCGCCACCGCGTGCGCCTGTGCGCGCAACTGCGCGGCTGCATCGGCGTTCCTGCCCTGCATGCGATAGCCGCCCAGCTTGTGCACCGATTGCGGGGTCAGCCCGAGATGCGCGCACACCGGCACGTCGTGCACCGTCAGGGCGGCGATCACTTCGCACACCCACGCCTCGCCGCCTTCCAGCTTCACCATCGCGGCGCCACCTTCGCCCATCAACCGCGCGGACGACGCCAACGCAACTTCGGGATCGCGGTAACTCATGAACGGCAGATCCGCGACCGGCAGCACCGCGGCGAGTCCACGCGCCACCATGGCCGTGTGATACACCATTTCATCCAGTGTCACCGGCAACGTGCTCGCCCGCCCCTGCACCACCATCCCGAGCGAATCGCCGACCAGCGCGACATCCACGCCGGCTGCTTCCAGATGCGCGGCGAAACTGGCGTCGTAGCAGGTCAGCGCCACGATTCTTTCGCCGGCCGCCTTCATCCCGCGCAGGCGCGGCACGGTCACCGGTTTGCGTTGCGGCGCGTCGGGTTGCACGTACATGCCGGGATTCCGTGGACGGGATGCGGATTATCGCCGCACGCGCGCTTTTCAGTCCATCGGCGCGCAATCGCCGCCTTGCACGCGAGCCGCCAGCCCGCGCACCGATCCGCGGCCCGGCACGTCCACATCCGCAGCCAGTTCGTTCAGCGGCAGCAGGACGAAAGTGCGCTCGTGCAGATGCGGATGCGGCAGGGTCAGACCCGGTTCCTGCAGCACCAGATCCCCGTGCAACAGCAGATCCAGATCGAGCACGCGCGGCCCCCAGCGCGCATCGCCGCGTTCGCGGCCTGCCGCGCGCTCGATGCGCAGCAATTCTTCTAGCAACGTGCGCGCGTCGAGCGTGGTTTCCAGTTCCGCCACCGCGTTGACGAAGTCGGGTTGCTCGCGCATGCCCCACGGCGCGCTGCGATACAGGCGCGAGCGCGCGACCAGTCGACTGGATGGCAGCCGCGACAGGGCGTCGAATCCGCGCAGCACCTGCGCGCGCGGATCATCGAGATTGCTGCCGAGCGCGACGAAGGCCCTCGTCATCCCGCGATCACGATGGCGCATCGGGCGTCGACGACGCCGGCGGCTTGCGGCCGCGGCCGCCACGGCGGCGACGGCGCTTGCGCGGCGCGGCCGGTTCGCCGGAAACGGGCGGCGGCGGCGTCCGGGATTGCGCCAATTCGGCGGCGAGTTGCTCCGCTTCCAGCGCCTGCGCACGCGTCCACCATTCGCCGCGTTCGCGCAATTCGCCGGATTCCGCCGCGCGCAGGAGCAGGAAATCGTAGGCGGCGCGGAAACGCGGATGCGCCATCAGCCGGAAGACGCGCTTGCGCGAGCGTTCCGCGAAACGCGGCTGCAACGCCCAGATTTCCTCCATGGCGTAACTGAAGCGGCGCGGGATGGCGACGCGTGCCATCTGCTCGGCCATCACCTTGTGCGCCGCGCGCTGCCAGGCCAGCGTGCGGTCGATGCCTTCGGATTGCATGCCGCGCGCGAGCGCGTAGACCTCGCCCCACAGCAACACCGCGAACAGGAAAGCCGGCGTCACCGGCTTGCCTTCCGCCACGCGCGCATCGGTGCCGGCCAGCCCGGCCTCGATCAGATTGCGCAATGCACCGTGTTCGTCGCGGGCCAGCGCGCGCGCCGTGCCGGCGAACAGATGCTGCAGCAGGCCGCAGTGTTCCAGCATGCGGAAACTCGCGAGGCCGTAGCCGCCCATGAACAACTTCATGGTTTCATCGAACAGGCGCGCGGGCGCCGCATCGCCCAGCAGATGCCCGAGCCGTGGGAACGGTTCGGCCGCGGCAGGATCGATCGTGAACTGGAGTTTCGCCGCGAGCCGCGCCGCGCGCAGCATGCGCACCGGATCCTCGCGGTAGCGCTGTTCGGGGTCGCCGATCAGGTGCAGGCGGCGCTGCGCGAGATCCTGCATGCCGCCGACGTAATCGATGATGCTGAAATCGGCGATGTCGTAATACAGGGCATTGACGCGGAAGTCGCGGCGCAGCGCATCCTCCTCGATCGTGCCCCATACGTTGTCGCGCACGATGCGGCCGTCGACCAGGTGGCGATCGCCCTCACCCTCCGCGCCGGATCCGCGGAAGGTGGCCACCTCCACGATCTCCGGCCCGAAGATGACGTGCGCCAGCCGGAAACGGCGGCCGATCAGCCGGCAGTTGCGGAAGATCTTCCTGATCTCTTCCGGCGTGGCATTGGTGGCCACGTCGAAATCCTTGGGGCGGCCGCCCAGCAACAGGTCGCGCACCGCGCCGCCCACGAGGCAGGCGCGGAAACCGTGCTCGTGCAGGCCGTAGAGGACGCGCAGGGCGCCGCGGCTGATGTGCTTGCGGGTAAGGTTGTGCTGCGCGCGCGGGATCACGCGTGGCTGGGGCAGGGCTGCGGGATTGGCGTCCGTGCGATCGGGCGGCAAAGATCGGGTTCCTGTTGCGCGCCGCGGACGGCCGGTTCGCTATACTAGCGCGCTGACCGTTTCCATGCTCCCTTCGTCTAGCGGTCCAGGACGCTGCCCTCTCAAGGCGGAAACACGAGTTCGATTCTCGTAGGGAGCGCCAAGGCACACATGACCTTCGTCGTTACCGACAACTGCATCAAGTGCAAGTACACCGATTGCGTGGAGGTGTGCCCGGTCGATTGCTTCCACGAAGGGCCCAACTTCCTGGCGATCGATCCCGACGAGTGCATCGACTGCACGCTGTGCGAACCGGAATGCCCGGCGAACGCGATTTTCCCCGAGGACGACGTGCCCGCGGGCCAGGAAGGCTTCATCGCCTTGAACGCGGAGCTTTCGAAAGCGTGGCCGGTACTGACCGAACGCAAGGATGCGCCGCCCGACGCCAGGGACTGGGACGGCAAGACGAACAAGCTGCCGATGTTGGAGCGTTGAAGAAGCGGAAGTAGGAAGTGGAAAGTGGGAAATGGAAGCGTGATACCGCCCATTCAGCATCGACTTCCTACTCCCAACTTCCCACTCCCGCTTCTCAGCTTCCGCCCAGCCGCTGTTGCAACACGCTCAACACGCGTTCGACCGCATCGGGATCGCCCTGCACGTTCACCACGCTGCCGGTGCCGGAGGCGGCGATGCCCACGTTGACCGTGCCGGTGACCGTCTCGGTATGGTCGTGGTGGAAGATGCGGTGGATGAAGTTGCCTTCGGACTTCTGCGTGACCACGCTGTCGACCGCGATCTGGTAGGTATGCGCGTTGTCGTCGTGCGCACTGACCGTGCCGACGCCGCCGCGTTGCAGCGCGAGCCCGACGCGGCGATAGGCGCTGTCCGGGTCATCCGCCAGACTCAAGCTGTTGCCCGAGACCACCGCGCCCGGCGGCGCCGTGGCCGGCGCTTCGGTCGATGCTTCGGTACCGGCGCTCGGCGGCGCCCCGGTGCCGGCATTGACCTGCTGCCCGTTGACGGTGATCGCGGGCGTGCCGCTTCCCGCATCCGGCACCGCCAGCGCGTCGGAGGTGGGCGGCTGATCGAGCCCGGGCGGCACTTCCAGCGGCTGTTCCTGCTGCGCCGACTTGTAGTCGGGTTCACGGTGGCGGAATGGATTGTGCGAGCGGATGGTCTGGCAACCGCTCAGCCACAACAAGGCGCACACCAACGCCGCAGAAACCAGATATCGCGATCTCTTCATGGTCAAGGCATCCATCGATTTCAGGTGGTCAGTATGGCACGGCCGCGCGCCGTGCCCCAGTTCATGCCGCGTGCGCGAACGGGGACAGTTCAGCGCGCAGCCGCGCGCGCGCCGGGCCATCGGCCAGTTCCAGCAACGGCAATCTGGGAGTGCCGCGGCACAGCCCGAGTTCCGCCAGCCCCGCCTTGACCGCCACCGGATTGGGCGCGCAATTCAACGCATCCAGCAGCGGTTGCACGGCATCCATCCATGCCGAGGTTTTCGCCCGGTCGCCGCCGCGCGCGGCATCGCAGATGGCGCGGAACGCCGCCGGCACGAGGTTGTTGGCGACCGAAACCAGGCCGGACGCCCCGGCGAGCATGGCCTCGGCGGCGCTGCCGTCGTCACCCGAGAGGAACACGAAACCCGGGCGCGCCAGTTGCGCGAGGGCGTGGATGCGTTCCCTGTCGGCGCGCGCTTCCTTGATTCCCACGATGCGCGGATCGTTCCGCAGCTTCGCCACGGTTCCCGGTTCGAGGTCGCAGCCGGTGCGCGCGGGCACGTTGTAGAGCAGCACCGGCAGCCCGCCGTGTTCGGCCACTTCCATGAAGTGCCGGTGCAGGCCTTCCTGCGTGGGACGCACGTAAAACGGCGTGACCACCAGCGCGGCATCCGCGCCCAGCGCCTGCGCACGCCGGGTCGTCGCGATGGTCCTGGCGGTCGCCGCCTCGCCGGTGCCGGCGATCACCGGCACGCGTCCGTCGACGCGCTCCACCGCGAACGCCAGCAGGCGATCGTATTCGTGTTCGTCGAGCATGTGCGCCTCGCCGGTCGATCCGGCGATGACGAGCCCTTGCGTGCCGCCTTCCAGTTGAAGGTCGATCAGGCGCGCGAACGCGTCGAGGTCCAGGCCACCGTCCGGCGTGAACGGCGTCACCATTGCGCACAGGCTGCCGGCGATTTCCAAGGCGATGTTCGCGTGACGGGATCACGTCATCTTAGCAGGTCGACCACGCGCGCCATGCCGGCGCGAGGCGCCGGGACGCTTGCGGGCCCTCGGTGGCGGCCGCTATCCTGCCCGCGTCGTCCCCACGGCAGGTCGTCGATCTTTGAACCGCTCCGCACAGCGTCCCGCCAGCGACCATCACCTGCTGATCCAGACGGTCTCGCCCGCGACGCACTCGCCGCTGCTCGCGCTCGCCAAGCGCATCGCCGATGCCGGCTGCAACCTGATCGACTCGCGCGTTTCCACCATCGGTGCGGACACCTCGGTGGTGTTGCTGGCGCAGGGCGCGTGGGACGCGATCGCCAAGCTGGAAAACGCGCTGACGCGCATCGGCCGCGACGAGGAAGTGCGGCTGCTGCACTACCGGACGCAACCGCGCGACGCGCAAACGCACCTGCTGCCGTACCTCGTCGAAGTGGTCGCCTCCGACAAGCCGGCGGTGCTGGTGGAGTTGATCGAATTCTTCACCCGCCGCGGCATCAGCATCGAACAGCTGTCGTCGATGCGCTACCGCGCGATGCAGACCGGCGCCGACATGTTCCAGGCGCAACTCACGATCGGCATCCCGGCGGAGACCCACATCGCCGCGTTGCGCGACGATTTCCTGGAACTGTGCGACGGGCTGAACCTCGACGCGATCATGGATCCGGTGAAGTTTTGAACATGAAGATCGGCAACAAGGTTCCCGGACTCGCGGGCGCGCTCGCCGACGGCGGCACGCTGAAGCTGGCCGACCTGCAGGGCAAGTGGACGGTCCTGTATTTCTATCCGAAGGACAACACCACCGGCTGCACGCGCGAGGCCGAGGATTTCCGCGACCTGTACCCGAAGTTCAAACGGCGCGGCGCGCAGGTGGTCGGCGTGTCGCGCGACAGCGCGAAATCGCACGCGGGTTTCGCCGGAAAACACGCGCTGCCGTTTCCGCTGATCGCCGACACGGACGAGAAATGGTGCAAGGCCTTCGACGTGATCCGCGAGAAGACGCTCTATGGCCGCAAGTTCATGGGCGTGGTGCGCAGCACCTTCCTGATCGATCCCGGGGGCAAGCTGGCGCGCGAATGGCGCGGGGTGAAGGTTCCCGGCCATGCGCAGGCCGTGCTGGACGCCCTTCCGTGATGCGCGTTTCCATGATGCGTTTCCCCCCACGAGGCGCCATGCATCCGCGCCCGCGCCTCTCTAAAGAGCACACCCCGATCGAGGTTTCCGCCGAATGATGGTCGATGGCAAGCGCATCTACGCGCTGGATACCAACGTGCTGCTGCACGACCCGACGTCGCTGTTCCGCTTCGAGGAACACGACGTGTTCATCCCGATGACGGTGCTGGAGGAACTCGACGAGAAGAAGAAGGGCGGCTCGGAAGTCTCGCGCAACGCGCGCCAGGTCAGCCGCTTCCTCAACGAACTGATCGAACGCGGCGACGGCTTCCGGATCGCCGAAGGGCTGCCGCTGGCGTCGCCGGAAGGCGTGAAACTCCGCAGCGGCAACGCTTCCGGACGTCTTTACTTCCAGACGCGCACCGCCAATGGCAACGGCAAGGCCGACAACCAGATCCTGTCCGCCGTGCTGGAATTGCGCGAGCGCCATTCCGATCGCGACATCGCGCTGGTCTCGAAAGACATCAACCTGCGCATCAAGGCCACGATCTACGGCATCCACGCCGAGGATTACGAGAACGACCGCGCGCTGGACGATTTCTCGCTGCTCTACACCGGCCTCGCGGAACTGCCCGCCGATTTCTGGGACCGGCATCCGGAATTGCGCTCGTGGTCCGAGCGCGGGCACACCTATTACGAAGTGCAGCCGCGCGAGGACGAGGCCTGGCAGCCCAACGAATGCCTGTACCTGCCCGGCGAGAACAGCGTCGAACTGCGCGTGCTGAACCACGCAGACGGCAAGACCAGGCTGGTGCTGCTGGACGACCACAGCCACCCCAACCACAGCGTGTGGGGCATCAGCGCGCGCAACCGCGAACAGAATTTCGCGCTGAACATGCTGATGGATCCGGACATCGACTTCGTCACCCTGCTCGGCACCGCCGGCACCGGCAAGACCCTGCTGGCGCTTGCGGCGGGCCTTGCGCAGGTGATGGACCAGCAGCGCTACCGCGAGATCATCATGACCCGCGCCACGGTTTCCGTCGGCGAGGACATCGGTTTCCTGCCCGGCACCGAGGAAGAAAAGATGACGCCGTGGATGGGCGCGCTCACCGACAACCTCGAAGTGCTCGCCAATCCGGAAGAAGGTGGTTCGTGGGGGCGGCAAGCCACCAACGACCTGCTGGCCTCGCGCATCAAGATCCGTTCGCTGAACTTCATGCGCGGGCGCACCTTCCTGTCGCGTTATCTCATCATCGACGAGGCGCAGAACCTGACGCCCAAGCAGATGAAGACGCTGATCACCCGCGCCGGCCCCGGCACCAAGATCGTCTGCCTCGGCAACGTCGAACAGATCGACACGCCCTACCTCACCGAAACCACCTCCGGCCTGACCTACGCGGTCGACCGCTTCAAGGCATGGACGCATTCCGCGCACATCACCCTGCGCCGCGGCGAACGCTCGCGGCTGGCGGATTTCGCGTCGGAAGCGCTGTGAGCCAGCCCGGCCCGGGCTGACCCACGGCGGCGAAAAGCATCGGTCAGTTCGGAATGAACGTGATCGACGTCGGATAGCTTCCGTCGGTGCTGCCGAACTTGGTGACGAAGGCGCCCAGGTTCAGTTGCAGGTCGTTCGTGCCCACGTTCAACGTGACGTTGCCGATGACCGTCGCCTGCACCGGTTTTCCCGGGTTGCCCGCGGTGGGGTTGGGCGTGCCGGGATTGAGCGGGGTCGTGCGCACCGGTCCCGCGACGCACCAATTGCGCGGATTGCGCGGGTTCTTGCCGGTGGTGCCGCTGTCGATGGTGGGATTCCACGGGTTGATCGTGGAGCCGACGAACGAATCGCAATCCGCCTTGGTGCTGAACACGGGGCCGACCTGCACGCCGTTGACCAGCAGCGAATCACCGGAAAAATACCCGTACTCGGTGTTGCCGTGGGTGGTGAGGATCACCTGCAGCGTGCCGGTGACGGTCTGCGACCCGTTGCCCGGATCGGGCACGTCGATCGTGCCCGCGATGCTGGCGGATGATCCGGTGACGACCGGCGCGCCCATGACCGCCGCAATCGCCGGCTGGCCGGCGGGAACGACGGCGGGTGCATTCGACACCAGATCCAGCGAAAAACTGAAGCCGGTGTTGGCGAAAATCACCTGGCCTTGCTGCGTCGTCAGGCCCGGCGGATAGGTCGCGGCGGGAATGCCGGGATTCATCTGGCCGCTGCTGTCCCAGCAGGGATTGTAGGTTCCGGGGGAATTCGAGTAATTCGGATACGAACCGCCCTTGATCCCGACCCAGATGTCCTGCGCCGTGCCGGCGAGCTGTGGCGCGAACTTGGCAAGGCTCATGTACGGGAACACGTACGTGGGGAAGGACGTGTTGTAGGTGTTGAACGGCGTGATGAAGCGCGCCATCTCCACCGCATTGCCCACGTCCGCGAGCGTCGGCTGCACGCCGATCGTTGTCGGGATGTAGGCCACGGCCTCGATGCGATCGAAGGCGTCACAGCCGCCGTAATAGGTGACCTTCGCCTGCAGGCGCTTGCCCAGTTGCTGTTTCTGCACCCTGCCGAGCTTGACCAGCGTGTACCAGGTCTGGTGAGGGGCATCGAACAGGACCACCTGGCCGGGCGGCGGCACGTACAGTGGCGGCATGCCGCTGCCGTAAATCGAGAACTGGGGAGCCTGATCGAACAAATGGATCGTCGCCGCACCGGCGGCGGGCGCGGCGCACGCCGCGACAAGCAACGACAACGGCAACATTCCGTGGAAACGGGCCATTCTCACGACGCACCCCCATTCAAGGATTAGACAATGCCAAGCGTGCACAATCCGCTCGACGTTCGAGGCCGGCCATCTCCATGTTGGCCTTGCTCCAGTGCACCGATGGTTGCGCTGCCGCCCGAAACGGACGGCCGACAACCGCCGGAGCGTGGAACCCCCATCGGATTATAGGCTCCGGTTCGTGCGATCTATCCAGTCTCCTGCCGTACCTGCGCGTATTTCGTGTCCGCCCTGCGCATTGACCATCGCCGGCTCGGATTCCGGCGGCGGCGCCGGCATCCAGGCGGATTTGAAGACCTTCGCCGCGCTCGGGGTGCACGGATTGAGTGCGATCACCGCGATCACCGCGCAGAACACGCGCGGCGTGCGTGCGATCCATCCGGTGCCGCTGCGGCATCTGCGCGCGCAACTGGACGCACTGTTCGAGGATTTTCCGGTCGCCGCGGTGAAGACCGGCATGCTGGCAGATGCCCGGACCGCGCGCTGCGTCGCACGCGAAATCGAACGGCGCAAGCCGGCGTGGCTGGTGGTCGATCCGGTGATGGTCGCCACCAGCGGCGCGCGCCTGTTCGACAAGTCCGCGACGCGCCTCCTGCGGGACGAACTGCTGCCACTGGCGGATGTGCTGACGCCCAACCTGCCGGAAGCCGAAGCCCTGCTCGGCGCGAAAATCCGCAATGCGCGTGCAGCCGAACGCGCCGCACTCGCCTTGCTGGAACTCGGCGCAGGCGCGGTGCTGCTGAAGGGCGGCCACGCGACCGGGCGTGAGGTGGTCGACCTGTTCGTCGACGAGCGCGGCACGCTCGAATTCCGCCATCCGCGTTTGCCGATCGAGGCGCACGGCACCGGCTGCACGCTTTCGGCCGCGCTGGCCGCGGGCCTCGCGAAAGGCGCCGCACCACGCATCGCCGCGCGCCGTGCGATCGGATTCGTGCAGCGCGCACTGCACAGGGCGTATCGCCCGGGCGGCGGCCGGCTGCACGTGCTGCGTCAAGGCTAGAATAGGCCGCAGGTCGCACCCATCTGCGTTTCATGGCCCTTGCCCTTCGCCTTGTCCTGCTGGCGCTGATCCTGCTGTTCCTCGCCTGCGCGTGGGCGGTGCACCTGCGCAGCCGCGTGCGCCTGCACTGGCGCAAGCAGCTCGGCAGCCACGCGACGGTGTTCGCGCCGTACAACCTGCTGATGTACGCGTTCTCGGCGGTGCCCGCGGGGCCGTTCCCGGATCGCTCGGGTTTCGGCAACCTCGATCCATTGCGCGACCACTGGGAAACGATCCGCGACGAGGCGCTGCACCTGTTCGACCAGGGCTACATCCGCACCGCCGAACGCAACAACGACGCCAGTTTCAATTCCTTCTTCAAGGCCGGCTGGAAGCGTTTCTACGTGAAATGGTACGGCGAACCGCTGGCTTCCGCGCAGGCGCTGTGCCCGCGCACGGTGGCACTGGTGGATGCGATCCCGAGCGTCAAGGCCGCGATGTTCGCGTTGCTGCCGCCGGGAGCCAGACTCAATCCGCACCGCGACCCGTTCGCCGGTTCGCTGCGCTACCACCTCGGCCTGGTCACCCCCAACGACAACAGTTGCCGCATCTTCGTCGACGGTCGGGAATACTTCTGGCGCGACGGCGAAGACGTGGTGTTCGACGAAACCTGCGTGCACTGGGCGGAAAACCAGTCGAACGTCACCCGCGTGATCCTGTTCTGCGACGTCGATCGCCCGTTGCGCGCGCGCTGGATGAATGCGATCAACCACCGCGTCGGCGCCTTCATGGGCCGCATCACGAGTTCCCCCAACACCTCCAGTGAACCGGTCGGTTTCCTCAATCGCCTGTACGCGCTGGGGCAGCGCAACCGCGAGCGCAGCTCGCGCTTCAAGCATGTCAACCCGCGCCTGTTCCGTGCATTGAAGGCGACCGTCATCGTGCTGTTGCTGTGGGTGTTGCTGCTCGCGCCCTGGCCGTTGCTGCGCTGAACGGTCACATCCGTCCGGACCCGTGCGTCTGTACGGCATATCCCGCGCGGAATCACGCCATGACACCGACCGCACAGTTCCAGCAACACCGCCCGCGCCTGTTCGGGCTGGCCTATCGCATGCTCGGCACGCCTGCCGACGCCGAAGACGTGCTGCACGACGCCTGGCTGCGCTGGAACGCGCAGGACACCGGCGTACTGGATGATCCGGAAGCGTGGCTGGTCACCGTGACCACGCGGCTGGCGCTGGACCGCCTGCGCCGCGCGAAGACCGAACGCGCGCGCTACACCGGTCCGTGGCTGCCGGAACCCGCGGCGGAAGCCGGCGACACGCCCGACGCCGCGCTCGAGCACGACGAGACGTTCACGCTGTCGTTCCTGCTGCTGCTGGAACGGCTCAGCCCGGACGAGCGCGCCGCATTCCTGCTGCACGAGGTATTCGACTACGGCCATGCGGAAGCCGCGAAGATCTTGGGCATCGCCGAGGACGCCTGCCGCCAGCGCGTGCATCGCGCGAAGACGCGGTTGCGCGAAGGCCGCCCGCGCTACGAGGTGGACGCGCGGACGCAACGGCGCCTGCTGGAACGCTTCATCGCGGCGATGCGAAAGCCGGACATGGAAACCCTGCGCGCCTTGTTCGCCGAAGACGCGGTGCACGTCGCCGACAGCGGCGGCGTGGCGCGCGCAACCTTGCACCCGCTGCACGGCGCGGAGCGCCTGGCGCGCCTGTACATGCAGATCGCGCGGCTGTCGAAGAATGCCGGTTTGCGCTACGAACTGCGCATGCTCAATGGCGCGCCGGCGCTGCTGACCTGGCGGGACGCGGAATTGTTCGTGGCGACCTGGATCGATTGCGATAACGACCGCATCACCGCGATCCACGCGATCCGCCATCCCGACAAGCTGGCGCGCATCGAGGCGGTCACGAAGGCGACGGATGGCGCGTCCTTGCATTGAATCGCGGAATCATCCGCCCGGAAAATCACGCAAGGAGTCGACATGTCCCGTTTCAACGCCAGGAAACACCAAGCTTCGCTGCAACCGCTGTTCGCGTTGAGCAAACAACTACACGAAAGCACATTGGAACCGGCGCTGCGCCATCTCGTGCTGATGCGCGTGTCGCAGATCAACGGCTGCGCCTGGTGCCTCGACATGCACAGCAAGGATGCGCGCGCCGCCGGTGAAACCGAGCAACGCCTGCACGTGCTGCCGGCCTGGCGCGAGACGACGTTCTACAGCGAACGCGAGCGTGCCGCGCTGGCATGGGCCGAAGCGCTCACCAGTCTTCCCGCCCGCGATCAATCCGTGCCGGATGCGTTGTACGAACAGGCGCGCGCGCAGTTCGACGAACAGGAACTGGTGGACCTGACCCTGCTGGTGACCATGATCAATTCCTGGAACCGCATCAACATCGCCGCGCAACCCGAGGTCGGCGACTACAGGCCCGGCATGCTCGAGTGACTCGGTTACACGCCAGCCCTCGAGTTCATGCAGATCGATGCTCTCTTGAAATGTCGCCAAGGAAGAGTCATTTGAAAGTTCGAAACACAGCGGAATCCGAACATTCGCAGGCGTCTTGAAGTCGCCGTGCAAGCCGATTTTTTTGTGGTATCGTTCGCAAAGCATGACGTGAATCAGGAAGGGGGGGTCACGATGCTCGCGCCTGTTAGTGCGCGCGAACTATGCAAGGGAGTGCTGTGCCTGATGGTATTGAGTGCACTTCCGTCAGCTCGCGCCCAGTTCGTGCGGAATGAATCCACGGTTGCGCTGGAACGGGATCTGCTCGATCCTGAATACAGCAATGCTCGCGCGCAAGTGACCTGGATCGACAGCAACGGGAATCTCTGGGTCGCAAATGTCGACCGTCACACGGGGCTGTTCGAGCCCGCCGACGGCAAGGGAACGCTCGTCGACACGAATGCCATGCGCACGAGCGATTTCAGGAAGATCACCAACGGCCCGGAATGGATCGGTACCGCCCACGGCGACCAAGTCGTCTACACGAGATTCGATCCAGGTCAAATACACAATCTGGTCAATGCGCGCCTCGGGGTGGCTTGGCAATCCGACAAGAGCGCATGGTCCCTCAGAACGCTTTCGCCCAATCTTCCACGCAGCACGCCGTACGCCAGCTTGAACGAAGGCGACCCTGCTCCGATCCTTACCTACCTCGACCCGCAAGGCAACCATTACTGGCGTGATTTGTACGATGCGTCCACCGAGACGCGAATCACCCAGTCGCCCCCCTCGCTCATGTTTTCGGTGCGTATTGCGGAGGGCCCCCGCGCCGTGGCATTCACCCAGCGCGTGGCTGGCGTGCAACAGGTCTTCATTGACTGGTTAGATACCAATGACGTCCAGCAGATCACTTTCGACGACGGTCAGAAGGATCTGCACAGCCGGCCATTTGTCTGGAAAGCCCCGGACTACGGCGGCGACTTGGTCATGGAAACCGTCGTCGACGACACCGAGTTGCGCATTTACCATCTGCCTCCCAATGGCTCGAATACCGACTGGAAGCTTGTCGCCAGCATCAGAACGCCGGACGATGGCGTGATCAATTCGCCAGAGCATTTCGAATACAACGGCAAATCGTATGTTTTCTTCGTAGCGAACGTGCCGCCGCTCGTCAATCCGTCCGCAGTATTTCTGGCCGGCATAGCCGCAGGCAATCCCATCCCCCGTCAGCTAACTCCCAACCAGCCGCAGAGGCAACGCACCGATCCTGAAGTGTTCATCACCGATGGTGGTCCGTACATCTATTACAACCGCGGCAGTCTCGCTCCAGGACAGGATTTTTGCCTGACCTGCAACGAAGGCATTTTCAGGACTTACACCGGCCTCGCGCCGAAGCAGTGAACGGACGCGGTCGATTCAACGAAGGTACTCGACCAGTGCCTGCGCAAAACTTTCCGTGGAACCGTCACCGCCCAGATCCGGCGTGACGCGGTCGTGCGCGGCGAGGGTCGCCCGGATGGCGTCGCGCACCCGCGTGCCCTGCTCGACCATGCCGAGGTGATCCAGCATCTCGGCCGCGGCCAGCAGCAGCGCGCAGGGGTTGGCGACGTGCCTGCCCGCGATGTCGGGCGCCGAGCCGTGCACCGCTTCGAAAATCGCCGCGGCCGAACCGATGTTGGCGCCCGGCGCCAGGCCCAGGCCGCCGATGAGGCCCGCGCACAGGTCGGACAGGATGTCGCCGAACAGGTTCGTCGTCACGATCACGTCGAACTGCCACGGGTCCATCACCAGCTGCATGCAGGTGTTGTCGACAATCATCTCGTTGAACGCGATCGCCGGATGCTGCGCCGCGACTTCGCGCGCAACGTCGAGAAACAGGCCGGAGCTGGTTTTCAGGATATTGGCCTTGTGCACGGCGGTGATCTTCTTGCGCCCTCGCTTTCCGGCCAGCTCGAAGGCATGGCGCACGATGCGCTCGGCGCCGCGGCGGGTATTGCGCACGATCGATTGCGCGGTCTGGCCATCCGCCGAGAGCGTCTGGCCTTCCGTGAGATACGCGCCTTCGGTGTTCTCGCGCACGGTGATGATGTCGATGTTCTCGTAATGCGCCCTGGTGCCGGGCATCGACAGCGCCGGGCGCACGTTGGCGTAGAGGTCGAAACGCTTGCGCAATTCGACATTCAGCGAGGAAAACCCGTCCCCGACCGGGGTGGTCAGCGGCCCTTTCAGGGCGACGCGATGACGGGCGATCGCCTCCAGCGTGGCCTGCGGCAGCAGCTCGCCGTGTTGTTCCAGCGCCGCCATGCCGGCATCGACGAATTCGTACGACAAGCCCGCATCCAGCGCATCGAGCACGCGCAACGCGGCGTCCATGATTTCCGGGCCGATTCCGTCGCCGCGAATCACCGCAATCGTGTTCATGCAGAATCTCCCGCGGGTACCGCGCCAACCAAGGCGCAATGAACGTCCCGAGCCGCCCGGCCGCTAGGTTGCGCCTTCCAGCAACCTCGCAAGCGTGCCGTCGTGTTCGGCCGCGGCGAGTTCCTGGAATCCGCCCACGTGCGTGCCGTTGATGAAGATCTGCGGCACCGTGCGGCTGCCGCCGCTGCGCCGGAGCATCGCCTCCCGCGCAGCGGGATCGAGATCGATGCGGACTTCCCGCCAGTCCAGTCCTTTCGCCTTCAGCAGGTTCTTGGCCGCGACGCAGTACGCGCAGAATCCGCTGGAATAGATTTCGATGTCGGGCATTGCGCGGTGAGCGGTGAGCGGTGAGCGGTGAGCGGTGAGCGGTGAGCGGTGAGCGGTGAGCGGTGAGCGGTGAGCGGTGAAAATCGTACCAGCGACGGACGGCGCGAAAGCCTGCCGATGCTGAACGCGCCTCACTCAGCACTATCACCGGAACCCGCGCCGCGGTAACTTGTCGAAACTTGGAGCGCCCCCACTTTTCTCCGATCATGCGCGTGCCATCCCTGCTCCCCGTCCTCACCTGTCTGGCGCTGGCGTTGCCGGCGGCGGCCCAGCAGGACGTGAACCTGCCGAGCCTGGGCAGCTCCGCCGCCGGGTTGATTTCACCCGCCGAGGAGGAAGCCTACGGCGCGAGCATGTTGCGCGAACTGCGCTCGATGGACGAAGTGCTCGACGACCCGCAGGTGGACGCCTACATCCAGAGCCTCGGATACCGGCTGGTGGCCGCCAGCGCCGACCCTTCCCAGCACTACACGTTCACCGTCCTGCGCGATCCGGAAATCAATGCGTTCGCCGCACCGGGCGGCTACATCTTCGTCTACTCCGGGCTGATCACCACCACCAACAGCGAAGACGAACTGGCCGCGGTGATCGCGCACGAACTGGCGCACATCAGCCAGCACCACCTGGAACGCGCCTTCGAGGACGCCAAGAAGAAGGCGCCACTGTATGCATTGGCCACCTTGGGCGCCCTGATCGTGGCCGGCGGTTCCAGCCCCAGCGCGGGTCCGGGCATCGTGGCCTCCGGCATGGGCCTGATGCAGCAGGAGCAGATCGATTTCACCCGCAAGGACGAATCCGAAGCCGACCGGGTGGGCATCGGAACGCTGGCCAAGGCGGGCTACGACCCGGATGCGATGGCCGGTTTCTTCGACCGCATGGCGCACACGCTGCGTCCCGGCGGAGGCGACGGCGGCGATTATTCCGGCGACGCCCCGCCCTTCCTGCAGACCCACCCGGTCACCAGCGAACGCATCGCCGAGGCGAAAGCGCGCGCGCACGTGCTCGACGAGCAGCCGCAGAACGCGCCGCAACTTGCGACCGCCGCGCCGGCCGACAGCCTCAGCCTGCTGCCGTTCGTCAAGAGCACGGCGACGCTGTTGCAGCCCATGCGGCGGGACGACCGCAGCGGCGAATATGCGCTGATCAGGGAACGCATCCGCGTGCTTTCCGCCAGCGACTACAACGACATGGCGGACTATTACGCGCGCAATCTCGGGCGCGACGGGTTCAACACGCCCGCGCACCGCTATGGTTACGCGCTGGCGCTGGAACGCACCGGCAAGACGGGCAAGGCCGTGGAGATCCTGACGCAACTGCAGGCGGCGAACCCGTCCAGCATGACCCTGCAACTGGGCCTTGCGGATGCGGAACTGCTGGCCGGCAACCGCGCGGACGCACTGCGCCGCTACATGGCGATGTCGGCCCAGTCGCCGCGCAACCCGGCCATCGCGCTGGGCTATGCGCAGGCCCTGCTCGCCAGCGGCAAGGCCGCGGACGCCAGACTCGCGCAGAACCAGCTGAAACCGCTGCTGGACGACAGTTCCGAGCCGCAGCTGTATCGGACCTACGGACAGGCGTCGCATGTCGCCGGCGACGACATCCGCGCCGGCGAAGCGTACGCGGATGCGACGTTCCTGGCCGGCCGGCCGCAGGATGCGCTCGGCCAGTTGCAGCGCCTGATCCAGCGCAAGGACCTGGACTACTACTCGCGCGCCCGCATCGAGGCGACCATCGCGCTGATCACGCCGATCGCGCTGGAAATGCAGCGCCGCAACCTGCCGCAGGCCGGCGACAAACCCGACAATGGCAACGGCAACGGCAGCAACGCCAACGACAGCCGGACCGGCTTCCACGCCTGCGCCGGCGTCTCCTGCCTGCGGAACTGAAACATTCATCACCCCGAACTGTCATCGCGTCGTAACATGCGCGGGTTGCAATGAAGGCGTCATCTTCACGACCCCCGACGGTAACGCATGTCCAAACGCATCCTGATCGTCGAAGACGAAGCTTCGATCCGCGACATGGTCGCCTTCGCGCTGCGCCGCGCCGACATGACGCCGGTGCACGCCGCCGACGCGCGCGTGGCGCAGCACGAGATCGCCGAGAAGATCCCCGACCTGATCCTGCTCGACTGGATGCTCCCGGGTACCAGCGGGCTGGAATTCGCGCGCCGCCTGCGCCGCGAGGAAACCACCCGCGAGATCCCCATCATCATGCTCACCGCGCGCGGCGAGGAGATCGACCGCGTCAACGGCCTGGAAGCGGGCGTGGACGATTACGTGGTGAAACCTTTTTCGACGCGCGAGCTGCTGGCGCGCATCCGCGCCGTGCTGCGGCGGGCGCATGGCGACGACGGCAGCGGCATGATCGAGATCGGCGGCGTGCGCGTGGACGGCCCCGCGCACCGCGTCTACGCCCATGGCGAGCCGCTGCACATCGGCCCCACCGAATACCGCCTGCTGCACTTCTTCGTCACCCATCCCGACCGCGTGTACTCGCGCGCCCAGCTGCTCGACCACATCTGGGGCGGCAGCGTGTACGTCGAGGAACGCACCGTGGACGTGCATATCCGCCGCCTGCGACAGTTGCTGCAGCCGGCCGGGCTCGATGGCCTGGTGCAGACCGTGCGCGGTGCCGGCTATCGTTTTTCCGCAAACATCTGACGGTAACCTCATGCTCCGAGGCAACGGCGCGACGAAGCAAGTGTGGATCGTCGTTGCGCTGGCGGCAGGCGCCGCGCTCGGTTGGGCGACCGGTCATTTCTGGATGGTCGTCGCGATCGTCGCGCTCGCCGCACTGCTGGCGTCACTGGCCCTACCCGAGCACAAGGATCCCGACATGCTTGATGCACTTTCCGCCGACGCGAGCGCGCCGGCGCTGCAACAAAGCCGACGCACGCTGACCCGCGCGCGCAGGCTGGCGAAACAGACACGCGCCCTGCGCGATGCCGCCGCCGCGCTGCCCGACGCGGTGGTGCTGCTCGACCACGATGATCGCATCCGCTGGTTCAACCATGCGGCCGAACGCCTGCTCGGTCTGGTGCATCCCCGCGATCGCGGCGCCCTGCTGACGGCATGCGTTTCCTCCGAACCGGTGCGCGAGTGGCTGCGCGGCGATACCGGCCAGCCGTTGAACGAAGTGCCCGCGCCGACCGACCCGAACGCCTTCCTCAGCTTCAACATCATTCCGCTGGCGCACGGAGAACGCCTGCTGCTGGCGCGCGACATCAGCACGGTGATGCGGCTGGAACAGGTGCGCCGCGATTTCGTCTCCAACGTGTCGCACGAATTGCGCACCCCGCTGACCGTGATCCATGGCTACCTGGAACTGGTCGAACCCGCCGACGTGCCCGCTCTCGCGCCGGTGCTGGGCGAGATGCGCGTGCAATCGCGGCGCATGGGCCAGATCGTCGAGGACCTGCTCACGCTCTCGCGCCTGGAAACGCAGCAGCTCGCCGGCGACGAAGACGTGGCGATGCGGCCGCTGCTGGCGACCCTGCGCAAGGAGGCCGAAGCGTTGAGCGCCGGCCGGCACGCCATCACCCTCGAGAACGAAGCAGGTTGCGATCTGCGCGGTTCGCCGCGCGACCTGCACAGCGCGTTTTCCAATCTCGTCAGCAATGCGGTGCGTTATACACCCGACGGCGGCCGCATCACCCTGCGCTGGCAGCGTGAAGCGGACGGCGGCGCGCGTTTCAGCGTCAGCGACACCGGCTACGGCATTCCCGCGCAGCACATCCCGCGGCTCACCGAGCGCTTCTATCGCGTTTCTTCCAGCCGCTCGCGCGAAACCGGCGGCACCGGCCTGGGCCTTTCGATCGTCAAGCACGTGCTGGCGTTGCACCACGCGCGTTTCGAGGTGGAGAGCGAGCCCGGGCGCGGCTCGACCTTCGCCTGCGTGTTCGGGGCGGAGCGCGTGGTGCCCGCCGACAAGGATGGCGGCGATGACTGAAACGCTCGCCGCCGGTGCGTCGCCCATGGTCGACGCCGCTTCGCCCGGATCGAACGATTTCCGCCGCGCGGAGCTTTACCTCAACCGCGACGTCTCCGCGCTGGAATTCAGCTTCCGCGTGCTGGCGCAGGCGCGCGATCCCGCGGTGCCGTTGCTCGAACGACTGCGTTTCCTGTGCATCTCGGTGCGCAATCTCGACGAGTTCTTCGAAGTGCGCATTGCCAGCCTGCGGCAAATGCTGCTGTATGGCGACGGCCGCCCCGGCCCCGACGGCATGCCGCTCGGCACCCTGCTGGCGCGCCTGCGCGAACGCGCGACGGAACTGGTGCAGGCGCAATACGAAACCTGGAACGACCAGTTGCAGCCCGCGCTCGCCGTCGAAGGCGTCCGCTTCAGCGATCCCGCGCGCTGGACGCCGGCGCAGAAACGCTGGGCGCGCGAATATTTCCTGCGCGAGATCCTGCCGGTGCTGTCGCCGCTCGGGCTGGATTCCGCCCACCCGTTCCCGCGCATCCTCAACAAGAGCCTGAACGTCGCGGTGGTGCTGCAGGGCAAGGACGCCTTCGGGCGCGAAGGCAACATCGCGGTGGTGCGCGCGCCGCGCTCGCTGCCGCGCATCATCCGCATGCCGGGGGAAGTGGCCGAAGCGCCGTACCACTTCGTGTTCCTCGCTTCGCTGCTGCAGCACTTCGCCGATGCGATGTTCCCGGGGCTCAAGGCGCGCGCGGCCTACCAGTTCCGGGTCACCCGCGATTCCGAACTGGAACCGGACGAAGACGAGACCAAGAGCCTGGCGCGCGCGCTCAGCGAAGAGCTCGCCGACCGCGGCTACGCGCAGGCGGTGCGGCTGGAACTGGACGCCGACTGCCTGCCTGCACTGCGCGAAATGCTGCTGGCCAACTTCGGCCTGAAGGATTCCGACATCTATCTGTGCCACGGCCCGGTCAACCTGCATCGCGTGGCCGCCGTCTACGACATCGTCGACCGCCCCGACCTGAAGTATCCGGCGTTCGTGCCGCGCATGCCCGCGGCGCTTGCGACGGGCGCGAACATCTTCGATGCGATTTCTTCGCGCGACCTGCTGTTGCACCATCCCTACGAATCCTTCGCGCCGGTGATGGAATTGCTGCGCCAGGCCAGCACGGATCCCGATGTGCTGGCGATCAAGCAGACGCTCTACCGCGTCGGCGACGATTCTCCGCTGGTCGGCTGCCTGATCGACGCGGCGCGCGCGGGCAAGGAAGTCACCGCCGTGGTGGAGCTGCGCGCGCGCTTCGACGAGGAAGCCAACATCCGCCTCGCCGACCGCCTGCAGGAAGCCGGCGTGCAGGTGGTGTACGGCGTGGTCGGCTACAAGACCCACGCCAAGATGCTGCTGATCGTGCGCCGCGAAAACGGCGTGCTCAAGCGCTACCTGCATCTCTCCACCGGCAATTACCACCAGGTCACCAGCCGCCTCTACACCGATCTCGGCCTGATGACCGCCGATCCGGACATCGGCGAGGACGTCAACCGGGTGTTCCAGCAGTTGTGCAGCCTGGGCCCGGTGATCGAATTGAAGCAGTTGCTGCAATCGCCTTTCAGCCTGCATCGCACGCTGCTGGCCTTCATCGAGCGGGAGAGCGAGCACGCGCGCGCCGGGCGGCCGGCACGGATCATCGCGCGCATGAACGCGCTCAACGAACCGAGCATGGTCGAAGCGCTGTACCGCGCGTCCTGCGCGGGCGTGGAGATCGACCTGATCGTGCGCGGCTCCTGCATCCTGCGGCCCGGCATCCCCGGCGTATCGGAGCGCATCCGCGTGCGCTCCATCCTCGGGCGATTCCTCGAACACAGCCGCGTGCACTGGTTCGCCAACGGCGGCAACCCGGCGATCTACTGCTCCTCGGCGGACTGGATGGAACGCAACCTGATGCGGCGCGTGGAAACCTGTTTCCCGATCCGCGACAAGCAACTCGCCGCACGCGTGTACGACGAGGCGTTGCAGAACTACCTCGACGACAACGTGCAGGCGTGGCTGCTGGACTCCGAAGGCCAGTACCGGCGCGCCACGCCCGGCGATGCGCCGCCGCACTCCGCACAGGCCACGCTGCTGGAACACTACGCCGGCTGATGGCCGCGCGCGGGCTGCGCGGCCGCGGCGCGCATGCCAGAATCCGCCCGATGCGCACAAGGAGAATGGTGTGCCCGCACACGCCCGGCCCCTGCGCGACGGCGACCTGCTCGCCGCCGTCGACCTGGGTTCCAATAGTTTCCACATGGTGGTCGCCCGCTACGAACAAGGCGCGCCGCGGCTGATCGATCGCCTGCGCGAAAGCGTGCGCCTCGCCGCCGGCCTGCGCACGGACGGCACGCTGGATCCGGCGCACCGCGCGCTCGCCTTGAATTGCCTCTCGCGCTTCGGCCAGCGCCTCGCCGGCCTGCGGCCCGAACGCGTGCGCGCGGTCGCCACCAACACCGTGCGGCGCCTGCGCGCGCCGCAAGGCTTCCTGCGCCCTGCCGAACGCGCGCTCGGCCATTCCATCGAAGTCGTCAGCGGACGCGAGGAAGCGCGCCTGATCTGGCAGGGCGTGTCGCACGCGCTGCCGTCCTCGCGCCGCAACCGGCTGGTGATTGACGTCGGCGGCGGCAGCACCGAATTCATCATCGGCCGTGGCCTGGAACCGCGGCTGACGGAAAGCGTGCAGATCGGTTGCGTCGCCTCGACCCTGCGCTTCTTCCCGGACGGCCGCATCACCCGCCGCCGCTGGCGCCAGGCGTTCGACGAAATCGGCGTGCTGCTGCAACAGTTCGCGGCGCAGTACCGCAGCGCCGGCTGGCACGAGGCCTGGGGCGCGTCGGGCACGGTCAAGGCGCTGGCCGCGATCGCGCGCGCACTCGACGCCGGCGGTCGCGGCCTCACGACCCCGGCGCTCGACGCGATGGGCGAAAGACTGATCCGTGCCGGCTCGGCGCGCGAAAACGTCCTGCCCGGTTTGTCGAAGGAACGCGCGCCGATCGTCGCCGGCGGCATCGTGATCGTGCAGGCGGCGTTCGCCGCGCTCGGCATCGAACGGCTGGACGCCTGCGACAATTCCATGCGCGAAGGCCTGCTGTGGGACATGATCGGCCGTGCCGCGGGCCGCGATCCGCGCGTCGGCAGCGTGCAGGCGCTGGCGCGCCGCTACGGCACGGAGAGCGCGCAGGCCGCACGCGTAGCCGGCGTTGCCGACGAATTGTTGCTGGCGGTGCAACACAAATGGCGCCTCGACGGGAACGCGCGCGACACGCTCGCATGGGCCGCGCGCGTGCACGAGATCGGATTGTCGATCGCGCACAGCCAGCACCATCGCCACGCGGGTTACATCCTGCGCCATTCCGACCTCGCGGGTTTCAACCGCGAGGAACAGCAGCTGCTGGCGGCCGTGGTGGAGAACCACCGCCGCAAGCCGAACCCGGCGTTGATCAATGAATTGCCGCTCCGGCTGCGCGAACCCGCCGCGCGCGTCACCGCCCTGCTGCGGCTGGCGGTGTTGCTGTGCCGCGCCCGCTCGGCCGACGTGCCCAGGCCGCGCCGCATCGAGGCGGGCACCCAATCGATCAGGCTGGCGCTGCCGCGCGGATGGTCGCGCTCGCATCCGCTCACGCTCGCCGACCTGCAGGCCGAACGCGATTCGCTCAAGGCGCTGGGCGTGCGCCTGTTGCTGACGCGGGCCTGATGCCTGCTCGCGCGCTGCACGTTCAGACCGCGGTGCGTATCATGTCGTCCTTCGCCGCCCGCCTGCCCGCCATGACGAGACCGCTCCGTTTCCGAATCCCGCGCGCCGCATTGGCGCTGACGCTGGGCTGCCTGTGCGGCATCGCCGCGGCGCAGGCCGTGCAGCCGCCCGCGCCTGCGCCGGTCGCGCATCCGCAGGTGAAACTGCACACCTCGATGGGCGACATCACCATCGAATTGTTCCCCGACAAGGCACCCAAGACCGTCGCCAACTTCCTGCAATACGTGAAGGACCGTTTCTACGAAGGCACCGTGTTCCACCGCGCGATCCCGGGTTTCCTGGTGCAGGGCGGCCTGTACACGCGGCAGTTGACGCCCAAGCGCACGCGGCCCGCCATTCCCGACGAAGCCAACAACGGGTTGTCGAACCTGCGCGGCACCGTCGCCGCCGCGCGCGGCCCGGATCCGGACTCGGCCACCGCGCAGTTCTTCTTCAACATCGTCGACAACCCGCGCCTCGATTACGTCGGCAACCAGAACGGCATGACCTGGGGTTACGCGGTGTTCGGCAAGGTGATCGCCGGCATGGATGTGGTCGACAAGATCGACAACCTGCCGACGGGCCCGCAAGGCCCGTTCATCGGCGACGTGCCGCGTCCGTTGCCGGTGATCGAAAGCGCCACGGTGATCGGCGAGGCGGCCGCGCCCACCACCGAACCGGTTTCGCCGACCGCGGGCCAGATCCCGGTTTCGCCGCCGCCGGCGAAGAAGAACAGGAAAGCCGCCAAGCCGGCCGCGCCGGCGCCGGCGCAGCACTGACGTGCCGACGCTGTTCATTTCCGACCTGCATCTCGATGTCGCACGCCCGCGCATCGTCGACCAGTTCGAAACGTTTCTCTCCGGCAAAGCGCGCGCGGCCGATGCCTTGTACATCCTCGGCGACCTGTTCGAGGCCTATATCGGCGACGACGACGATGCGCCGCTGAATTCGCGTGTGGCGGCCGCGTTGCGATCGCTGGCGGACACCGGCGTGCCGATGTTCTTCATCGCCGGCAACCGCGACTTCCTGCTGGGCGGGGAATACGCGCGCCGCGCCGGCATGGCGCTGCTGGAAGACGGCACGGTCGTCGATCTCCATGGCGTGCCCACGCTGCTGCTGCACGGCGACACGTTGTGCACCGACGACGCGGCCTATCAGGCATTCCGCAGGCAGGTGCGCGATCCGGCGTGGCAACGCGGGTTCCTGTCGCAATCGCTGTCCGCGCGCCGCGCCTTCGCGGCGCAAGCGCGCGATGCCAGCCGCGCGCACACCTCGCGCACCGACATGGCGATCATGGATGTGAATCAAGGCGCGGTCGAGCGTGCGATGCGCGACGCAAACGTCGCGCGCATGATCCACGGGCACACCCACCGGCCCGCGATCCACGATTTCGCACTCGACGGCCGATCCGCGCAACGCATCGTGCTGGGCGACTGGTACGAACACGGTTCGGTCTTGCGCGCCGATGCGGATTCGGCGGACCTGCGCGGACTGCCGGACTGAAACCACCGGAGGACACCATGCAACTGATCGGCATGCTCGATTCACCCTACGTCCGGCGCACCGCGATTTCGCTGCGCCTGCTCGGCATTGCCTTCGAACATCGCCCGCTGTCGGTGTTCCGCAACTTCGACGAAGTTCACGCGATCAATCCGCTGGTGAAGGTGCCGACGCTGGTGTGCGACGACGGCTTCGTGCTGGTCGATTCCACCTTGATCATCGATCACGCCGAAGCGCTGGCCAACCGCAGGCTGATGCCGGACGCAGCGGATGCGCGCCGACACGCGCTGCGGCTGATCGGTGTCGCGCTGGCCGCCTGCGAAAAAGCCGTGCAGGTGTTCTACGAACGCAAGCGCACCCCGGAAAGACAGGATCCCGACTGGACATCGCGCATCGGCGGGCAGTTGCGCGATGCCTGCGCGCTGCTCGAAGAGGAACTGCGCGGCGCCACGCCGGATGCGTGGCTGTCCGGCGCATCTCTGTCGCAAGCCGACATCACCATCGCGGTGGCGTGGGGTTTCGCGCAACTGGTCGCGTCCGATCTCGTTCCCGCCGGGGAATACCCGACCCTGCACGCATTCGCCGCGCGCGCCGAACAAACCCCGGAATTTCTCGCGCTCCCGCTTCGCTAATTGGCGGCGAAGGCCGCGTCGATCGCTTCGCGCAGGCGTTCCACCGCGATCACTTCCAGTTCGCCGATCCGCGAGGATTTCTTCGGCGCGTTGGCCTTGGGAACGATCGCGCGCCGGAAGCCGTGCTGTGCGGCTTCCTTCAGGCGTTCCTCGCCGTTGGGCACGGGACGGATTTCGCCGGACAGGCCGACTTCGCCGAACGCCACGGTTTTTTCCGGCAGCGGCTTGTCGCGGAACGACGACAGCACCGCCAGCAGCACCGGCAAGTCCGCCGCGGTTTCCTGCACGCGGATGCCACCGACCACGTTGACGAACACGTCCTGGTCGTACACCGCAGCATTGCCGTGGCGATGCAGCACCGCCAGCAGCATCGCCAGGCGATTCTGTTCCAGCCCCAGCGCGACACGGCGCGGATTGCCGAGAGAACTCTGATCCACCAGCGCCTGCACTTCCACCAGCAGCGGGCGCGTGCCTTCGCGCGTCACCATCACCGCGCTGCCGGCGGTCGGCTGCGCGTGCGCGGAAAGAAAGATCGCGGAAGGGTTGGGCACTTCCCGCAGGCCCTTGTCGCCCATCGCGAACACGCCGAGTTCGTTGACCGCGCCGAAGCGGTTCTTGAACGCGCGCAGCACGCGGAAGCGCGAACCGGTTTCGCCCTCGAAATACAGCACCGCATCCACCATGTGTTCCAGCACGCGCGGACCGGCGATGCCGCCTTCCTTGGTGACGTGCCCGACCAGGAACACACACGTGCCGGTTTCCTTGGCAAAGCGAACGAGCCGCGCCGCCGATTCGCGCACCTGCGACACGGTGCCGGGCGCCGCCGGCAGCGTTTCCGTCCAGAGCGTCTGGATCGAATCGACCGCCAGCACGCGCGGCTTTTCCAGCACGGCCTGTTCGAGGATGCGCTCGACGCAGGTTTCCGCCAGCGCCTTGATCGGATCGAGCAGCAAACCAAGGCGATGCCCGCGCGCGGCGATCTGCGCCAGCGATTCCTCGCCGCTGACGTACAAGCCGGGCAGGCGCTCGCCCAGCGCGGCCAGCGCCTGCAACAGCAAGGTCGATTTGCCGATGCCGGGATCGCCGCCGACCAGCACCACCGAACCTTCCACCAGACCGCCGCCCAGCACGCGATCGAGTTCGCCGATCCGCACCAGGTGCCGCGCCTCGATCTCGCCCGCGACGGCGGCCAGCGGCTGCACGCGCGGCGCATCGGTGCGTCCCGCGTATCCCGCGTTGCGCGCGCCGCCCGCGGCCGCGGCCTTGGCGGGCTGCACCACGAATGCCGACAGCGTGTTCCACGCGCCGCAAGCCTCGCACTGCCCCTGCCACATCGGATATTCCGCGCCGCAGTCCGAACACACGTAGGCGGTTTTGGCTTTCGGCATCAGCGGCCATCCTCGGCGAACAACACCCGGCGCGTCACGCCGCAGGTGAGTTCGTAGGAAATGGTGCCGGCGTGCCGCGCGATGGTTTCGACCGGAAGCAGCGGCCCCCACAGCGTCACGGTATCGCCGACACGCGCGTTCGGTGCCATGCGCAAGTCGAGCGTGAGCAGGTCCATCGACACGCGGCCGACGATCGCGGCTTGTGCAACGCCGACGCGCACCGGCGTGCCGGACGGCGCGCTGCGCGGATAGCGATCGCCATAGCCGATCGCGGCCACGCCGATGGGCATGTCTTCTTCGCACTCGTAGGTCGAACCGTAACCGATGCGTTCACCGCGTGCGATGCGATGAATCGCGACCAGCCGGGTGGACAAGGTCATCGCCGCAGCAAAACCGGAATCCGCGCCGGTCTTGTCTTGCGCAACCGAAAGTCCGTACAACAAACCGCCGACGCGCACCCAGTCGCCAAGCGCCTGCGGCCAGCCGAGCACCGCGGCGGAATTGGACAGCGAACGCTCGCCCGGCAGGCCGCGGGTCGCATCGAGGAAACGCTGCGTCTGCCGCGCGGTGAAATCGTTGTCGAATTCATCGGACGAGGCGAAATGCGTCATCAGCACGATGTCGGGATCGACGCTCGGCATCGACGCCAGACGCGCGTGCAGTTCGCCGGCGCGTTCGGCCGCAAACCCCAGCCGGTGCATGCCGGTATCGAGTTTCAGCCAGACGCGCAGCGGTGGCGATCCGCGATCGGCTTCCAGCATCGCGAGCTGCGAATCATGGTGGATCACCGCTTCCAGGTTCAGCCGGCGCATCTCGGCGAGATCACTGGCCGCATCAGGCCCCGAAAGCACCACGATGCGCTGCCCGTGTCCCGCCGCGCGCAGGCGCAGGCCATCGGCGATCGACGCCACGCCGAACGCATCGGCGTCGGCGAATGCGCGCGCGCAGCGCTCGAGGCCATGCCCGTAGGCATCGGCCTTGACCACCGCCATCACTTTCGCGTTGCCGGCGAGCCCGCGGATGCGCGCGAGGTTCGCGCGCAGTGCATCGAGGTGGATGGTTGCCGTCGCGGAGCGGCTCACGGAAGCCGGAACTCGGGAGTTGAGTCACTGACAAAAGCATTGCAGGCTGCCGGGCGCAGCGGACCATGCGGGGATTCCCTCACTCGAGTCTCCCGACGTAGGACTCCGGCGCGTAGTTCTCGAACTTGGTGTACTGGCCGAGGAAGGTGAGCTTGACCGTGTCGATCGGGCCGTTGCGCTGCTTGCCGATGATGATTTCGGCGATGCCCTTGTTGTCGCTTTCCTTGTTGTACACCTCGTCGCGGTAGATGAACAGGATCAGGTCGGCGTCCTGTTCGATCGCGCCGGATTCGCGCAGGTCGCTCATCACCGGCCGCTTGTCGGTGCGTTGTTCCAGCGCGCGATTCAACTGCGACAGCGCGATCACGGGCACCTTCAGCTCCTTGGCCAGGGCCTTCAGGCTGCGCGAGATTTCCGAAATTTCGGTGGCGCGATTCTCCTTGTTGCCGGGCACCTGCATCAATTGCAGGTAATCGACCACGATCATGCCCAACCCGTGCTCGCGCGCCATGCGCCGCGCGCGCGAACGCAATTCGATCGGCGAAAGCGCGGGCGTGTCGTCGATGAAGATCCTCGATTCCGACAGCAGGGTCGTGGCCTGGGTCACGCGCGGCCAGTCCTCTTCGGCGAGGTCGCCGGTGCGCAGGTGCTGCTGGTTGACGCGGCCGAGCGAGGAAATCAGGCGGAACGCGATCTGCGAGGCCGACATTTCCATCGAGAAGATCAAGACGGGCTTCTTGGCGCGCAAGGCGACCGTCTCGGCAAGATTCAGGGCCAGCGCCGTCTTGCCCATGGACGGACGCGCGGCCACGATCACCAGGTCCTCGTTCTGCAGGCCGGCGGTGAGGTTGTCGAGGTCGGCGAAGCCGGTCGGCAGGCCGGTGATCTGGCCGCGGTTGGCGTAGCGATCCTGCAGCAGCTTGAAGGCTTCCTTCACCGCATCCAGCATCGGCACGTACTGGTTGCGGCCGCGCGCGCCGGCCTGCGCGATCTGGAACACGCGCTGTTCGGCGCTTTCGAGGATTTCCGGCGTGGTGCGGCCTTCCGGATTGAAGCCGTCGCCGGCGATCTCGGTGCCGGCCTCGATCAACTGGCGCAACACCGACTTGTCGCGCACGATGTCGGCGTACGCGGCGATATTGGCCGCGCTGGGCGTGGCGTTGGCGAGTTCCACCAGATAGGCCGCGCCGCCCACGCCGTCGGAAAGGCCGTTGCGTTCGAACCATTCGCCCAGCGTCACCGCATCGCAGGGCTGCTGGCGCGCGCACAACTCGCCGATCGCGCGGAAGATCAGCTGGTGTTCGCGCCGGTAGAAATCGCCCTCGTGCACGCGGCCGGCGACCTTGTCCCAGGCCTCCGCCAGCAACATCAGGCCGCCCAGCACGGATTGCTCGGCTTCGATCGAGCGCGGCGGCACGCGCAGGACATCCACCTGCGCGACCGGTTTGCGTTCTGGCAGGACGGCGCTCACGTCGCGGGGTGATCCCCTGGATTGGGCATGCACGGCATGCACGGAATGATACGCGGGCGCGTCTCAGGTTCCGATACGGCAAGTCTGTGGACATCTTGTGACTTGTCGCACACGGTCGGCCGTCGCCGTCATCCGCGGAGGTTTTTTGTTCGTGCTGCCGGCACGGGTCGGCGCCGGGTCAACTCGATTTCCTGCGTTTCTCGCTGCGGCCTTGTTGATCCGCACCCGGCGTTTTGCGCGACACCTTCCCCGGCAGGGAGGAAGATTCCGGTCACAGCGCCTGCGCGTGGAAGGTATCGCAGGCATTGATGTCGCCGGACTGGAAGCCGGCCTTGAACCAGTGCACGCGCTGCGCCGAAGTACCGTGGGTGAAGGAATCCGGCATCACGGTGCCTTGCGCTTCCTTCTCCAGCGTGTCGTCGCCGATCTGCGAAGCCGCGCCCAGCGCGCTTTCGATGTCGCCGGCCTGCAACCATTGCAGCTGTTGCTGGGAACGATTGGCCCAGACGCCGGCAAAGCAGTCGGCCTGCAATTCCAGCCGCACCGACAAGCCCTCCGCGCCCTTCATCGGCGCGCCCTGCTGCTGCATCCGGTCTTCCATCTGCATGATGCCGAGCTGGTCCTGCACGTGGTGACCGATCTCGTGCGCGATCACGTAGGCGCGCGCGAAATCGCCGTCGGAATGGAATTGCGTGGCGAGTTGCTGGAAGAAATCCAGGTCCAGGTACACCTGCTTGTCGCCGGGGCAATAGAACGGCCCGACCGCCGCGGACGCGCCGCCACAGGCCGTGCCCACCTCGCCGTGGAACAGGACGAGTTTCGGGTCGGTGTACTGCTTGCCCAGTTGCGCAAAATACGCATTCCACACGTCCTCGGTGCTGCCGAGCACGTGCCTGACGAAATCGACCTGCGGGTCGTTGGCGTCGACCGGGACGGTCTGCTGCGTGCCCGATGCCAGGTCGCCGCCGCCGCCGAGCAGGCCGAAGATGATGCCGCGGGTGGAAGGAAAGATCATCGCGATCAGGATCGCGATGATGGTGCCGCCCAGGCCGAGGTGGATCGGCCCCATGCCGAAACCGCCGCCACCGCCGCCGCCGCCTTCGGCCTCGACCACGTTGTCGCTGGAGCGGCTCTTGTTCCAGAGCATGGCGCATGTCCCCTCGTTGGCTGATCCGTTTACTTTGCGATCGCCACGCGTTGCGCGCAAGTGCGCCGACGATGAACGAAGTCCCTTCGCGTTCGGCTTGCGTTGCGACGCGGCCCTGTAGGCTCGAGACTGGCCGAACATGGAGTACCGCATGGCTTTGCTGCGGAGGATCCTGGCCTGGACGGTGGTTTCCGTCGCCGTCCTCATCGTGGCCGCGATCGTTTTCCTGTCGCTGTTCGACTGGAACCGCGCGCGACCGTGGCTGGATGCGCGCGCGTCCGCGGCGATCGGCCGGCCGGTGTCGATCGATGGCGATTTGACGGTCGCGTGGTTGCGCAATCCCGCCGCGCGCGGCCTGTCGCGCTGGGTGCCGTGGCCGCGTTTCACGGCGCGCGACATCCGCATCGGCAATCCGGCGTGGGCGAAGCATCCGCAATTCGCCACGCTGCAGCAGATCCGCTTCAGCCTCTCGCCGTTGGCCCTGCTCGCGCACCGCATCGAAATCCCGTCGCTGCAACTGACCGCGCCCGAGGCCGATCTGGAACGCGACAGGCAGGGACGCGCCACATGGATGTTCGATCTGGATCGCACGCCCGGGCAGTGGCGGCTGGCATTGGGTGAAGTCGCGTTCGACCGCGGCAAGCTCCGCCTCGACGATGACAAGCTGGACCTGCACCTTGCGATCGCGGTCGATCCGCTCGGCAAACCGATCCCGTTCGACCAGATCGTTCCCTCCAAACCCGCCGACGGCGACGCGGCGCCGCCGCGTTCGCGCCAGCCGTACTATTTCGGCTGGACCGCCACCGGCACCTACCGCGGCGCGAAGGCCGGCGGCAGCGGCAAGATCGGCAGCGTGCTCTCGCTGCAGGATGCGACATTGCCGTTCCCGCTGCAGGCCGACCTGGAATTGCGCGACCTGCGCATCGCGTTTGCCGGCACGCTCACCGATCCCGCGCACCTCGCCGCGTTCAACCTGCGCCTGAAAATGTCGGGCGCCAGCATGTCGCACCTGTACGCGTTGACCGGCGTCACCCTGCCCGACACGCCGCCCTTTTCCACCGAAGGCCAGCTCACCGGCAAGTTGCAGCGCGGCGCCAGCACCTTCCATTACGGCCATTTCAACGGCCGCGTCGGCGGCAGCGACTTGCACGGTTCGGTCACTTACACGACCGCGGCGCCGCGACCGAAACTCACGGGGGTGCTGACTTCCAACCTGCTGCGCTTCGACGACCTCGCACCGCTGATCGGCGCGGACAGCAACGCCGAAAAGGCGCGGCGCGGCGATGCGACGAAACAGCCGGCGGACAAGCTGCTGCCGGTCGAATCCTTCAGCACCGCGCGCTGGCGCGCGATGGACGCCGACGTGAATTTTTCCGGACGACGCATCCTGCGCAAGGCGGAACTGCCGATCCAGGATCTTTCCACGCACCTGGTCCTGGAAGACGGCGTGCTGACGCTGGATCCGCTGCGCTTCGGTTTCGCCGGCGGCGACCTGGATTCCACCATCGCGCTGGACGGACGCGTGTCGCCGATGCGCGGGGACATGAAACTCGCCGTGCGCCGCCTGCGGCTGCGGCAACTGTTCCCCACGGTCGAGCTGATGAAGAACAGTTCCGGCGAGATCAACGGCGCGGCCACGCTTTCGGGACGGGGCAACTCGGTGGCGGCGCTGCTGGGTTCGTCCACCGGAGAGATGCGGTTGCTGATGAACGGCGGCACCATCAGCCACACGCTGATGGAAGAGGCCGGATTGAACGTCGCCAACGTGCTGGTGGACAAGCTGTTCGGCGACAAGCCCGTGCAGATCGAATGCGCCGCGGCGGATTTCACGGGCCGCAACGGCGTCTACGATTCGCGTTTGTTCGCGTTCCAGACCGAGGATTCCACCGTCGGCATCGACGGCACGGTCGATTTCTCCGGCGAAAAACTCGACCTCACCCTGCATCCCCGCTCGCGCAGCGTGCGCGTACTTTCGCTGCGTTCGCCGCTGTACGTGCGCGGCACGTTCAAGGATCCCGATGTCGGCGTCGAGAAGGGCCCGCTGCTGGCGCGTGCCGCCGGCGCGATCACGCTGGGCACCATCGCCGCGCCGCTGGCCGCGCTGGGCGCGCTGATCGCGCCGAGCCACGGCGACGACGGAAACGCCTGCGGCGCGCTGCTTGCGGAATTGTCGAAGCAGCCACCGCAGGCGCCGCCGCCCGGCAAGGCGCACTGACCCCGACCCGATCCGGCGCACCCGCGAGCCGCATCGCGATTCGCGCATGCGGCGGCGGGGTTTTGTCGTACCCTTGGCGCCGGTTCGTCCCCGTCCTGCCGGCCATGTCACCCCACGCACGCGCGCAATGGCAAATCCACTTCTGCGTGCTGCTGTGGGGATTCACCGCGATCCTCGGCCGCACCATCACGTTGCCCGCGCTGCCGCTGGTGTGGTGGCGCATGCTGCTGGTGACCGCTTCGCTGTTGTGTTTCCCGCGCGTGTGGCGCGGACTGCGCGGCATGCCGATGCGGCTGTTCGCGTGCTACGCCGGCATCGGCGTGCTGGTGTCGGTGCACTGGCTGTTGTTCTACGCCGCGATCAAACTCGCCAATGCCTCGGTCGGCGCGACCTGCATGGCGCTGGCGCCGGTGTTCCTTGCCCTGATCGAACCGTGGGTGATGCGCCGCCGCTTCGATCCGCGCGAACTGCTGCTGGGCGTGGCGGTGGTGCCGGGCGTGGTGCTGGTGGTCGGCGGCATCCCCGCGGCGATGCGGATCGGCGTGGCGGTCGGCGCGCTCTCCGCGCTGTTCGTCGCCGTGTTCGGCGCCTTGAACAAGCGCATGGTCGAACGCGCCGATCCGCTGACGGTGACGTGCGTCGAACTCGGCGCCGGCGCGGTCTTCCTCACGCTGGTATCGTTCGCGCTACCGCACGCCGCCGGCCGCGCTTTCGCATGGCCGGGGCCGCACGACGCGCTGCTGCTGCTGGCGCTGGCGCTGGCGTGCACGCTGCTGCCGTTCGCGCTTTCGCTGGTCGCGCTGCGCAGCCTGAGCGCGTTCAACGTGCAGCTGGCCACCAACCTGGAACCGGTCTACGCGATCGTGCTGGCGATCCTGCTGCTGGGCGAGCAGCGCCAGCTCAATGCGTGGTTCTACCTCGGCGTGTCCGTCATCCTCGGCGCGGTGCTCGCGTATCCGCTGCTGGTGCGGCGCGCCAGCATGCCCCCGCCGGAAATGCTGGGCACCGCCGAATCGCACGGACGGCTGGAATGACGCACCCGCGGCTCAGGCCTTGCCCGCCACCACGTTGACGCTCAGCGCGATGATGATCACGTTGAAGAAGAACGTGATCAACGAATGCACCAGCACCACGTGGCGGATCCTGCGGTCGCTGATCTGCACGTCGGACACCTGGAAGGTCATGCCGATCACGAAGGCGAAATACAGGAAATCCCAGTAATCGGGCTGCTTGTCGCGGCCCGGGAAATCCAGCCCGCTGCGCTTGTCGCCGTGGTCGCCGTAGTATTCGTGCGCATAATGCAGCGCGAAGATCGTGTTGATGAAGAACCACGCCAGCAGCAGGCTGCAGGCCGCGAGCACCACCTCGAACGGCATTCCGTTATCGCTGGCATGCAGTTCCATAGCGAGCGCGACAAGCGCCACCGTGGCAACTCCGGCGCTGCCGAGCAGGAAACCCCAGTAGCCTTCGTCCTGGTCGCGCGCGCGCGCGCGCATCGCCTCGGGTCCCGACGTGGCGAACACGCGCAGGCAGGCCAGCAGGAAGAACAACGCGGCGATGTCGAAGGCCAGCAACAGGCCGCGACGAGCCTGCACGCCCGCCGCGGACATCCCGACCGCCAGCAGCACGAACAGCAACGCGGCGAGGTTGAAGACCGGCCGCCGTTTCAGGCGATGCCACAGCCGCGCCGGCCCGCTGGATCCGATCGTCCGGTGTTGCACCATGCGCACCTCATCCACGGCAATGCGCGAATGATAGGCGCGCGACCGCGGCCGCGCGAATCCGCGCGCTCGCGTCGCGCATGTCCTGCGCCGCAGGGCGTTGCACGCGATGCGCGCGCGTCGGCCCCTCCCGGGCCGTGCAGCCGGAAGACGCCGGCCCGCTACTCCTGCTTCTTCGCCAACGGCGAGTTCCGCTCCTGCTTTTTGGCGTTCGGCGACATGCCTTCCTGCTTTTTGGCGTCGCTGTCCGCGCCGTCATCGGTCGCGTCGGAACCGGCATCTCCGGGAGGGTTCCCCGGATCATTTCCCGTCCAGTTCTGCATGGCTGGATCCTCCTTCGTCGTGCCGGGGAAACGAACCGCCCCGACTCCGGTATCGGCTGTACGCGTCGCACTGCCGCTATGGCGGCCCTGCGCGGCCGCGCGATGTTCAGCCTGCTTTTTTCGATTCGGGCGGCGGCAAGCCCACTTTTTTGCAAAACGCGATGAAACGCGGGTCATTCCCGTACGCCAGCAGGAACGGATCGTAGAGCAGATAGGCAATGCCCGGGTCGCGGTTGGCCCACG
>JAFEEJ010000223.1 GCA_018241145.1 Pseudomonadota bacterium
TCGATGGTGGTGGCGGTTTCGCCGGCGTGTTCCTTGGGCAGGAAGGTGTTGACGCCGATCAGCGGCAGCGAGCCGTCGTGCTTCTTGTGTTCGTAGTACAGCGATTCTTCCTGGATCTTGCCGCGCTGGTACATGGTGTCCATCGCGCCCAGCACGCCGCCGCGGTCGCTGATGGCCTCGAACTCCTTGTACACGGCTTCTTCCACGAGGTCGGTGAGCGCCTCGATGACGTAGCTGCCCTGCCACGGGTTTTCGTTGAAGTTGAGCCCCAGCTCGTGGTTGATGATGAGCTGGATGGCGACCGCGCGGCGCACGGATTCCTCGGTGGGCGTGGTGATGGCTTCGTCGTAGGCGTTCGTATGCAGTGAATTGCAGTTGTCGAACAGCGCGTACAACGCCTGCAGCGTGGTGCGGATGTCGTTGAACTGGATTTCCTGCGCGTGCAGCGAGCGGCCGGAGGTCTGGATGTGGTACTTCAGCATCTGGCTGCGCGGTGACGCGCCGTAGCGCTCG
This sequence comes from Pseudomonadota bacterium, assembly GCA_018241145.1. GTDB lineage: Bacteria > Pseudomonadota > Gammaproteobacteria > Xanthomonadales > Rhodanobacteraceae > 66-474. Next base: position 514 of record JAFEEJ010000223.1, read on the forward strand.
CGCATGGCGCGCGCCCAGATGCGCCGCGCGACGCGGCCGATCACGCTGTATTCCGGGTCCATGCCGTTGGAGAAGAAGAACGACAGGTTGGGCGCGAAGTCGTCGATCTGCATGCCGCGCGCGAGGTAGTACTCGACGATCGTGAAACCGTTCGACAGCGTGAAGGCGAGCTGGCTGATCGGGTTGGCGCCGGCTTCGGCGATGTGGTAACCGCTGATGGAGACCGAATAGAAATTGCGGATCTTGTGGTCGACGAAATACTGCTGGATGTCGCCCATCATGCGCAGCGCGAATTCGGTGGAGAAGATGCAGGTGTTCTGCGCCTGGTCCTCCTTCAGGATATCCGCCTGCACCGTGCCGCGCACGGTGGACAGCGTGTGCGTCTTGATGCGCGCGTAGGTTTCCGCATCCACCACCTGGTCGCCGGACACGCCGAGCAGGCCCAGGCCCAGGCCGTCGTTGCCCTGCGGCAGCATGCCGGCGTAGTGCGGGCGTTCGCGGCCTTCGTACAGCCCGGCGATCTTCTTTTCCGTCGCGGCCCAGCGTGCAGCGTCCTCGCGCAGATGTTTCTCCACCTGCTGGTCGATTGCGGTGTTCATGAACATCGCCAGGATCATCGGCGCCGGGCCGTTGATCGTCATCGACACCGACGTGGCCGGTGCGCACAGGTCGAAGCCGGAATACAGCTTCTTCATGTCGTCCAGCGTGGCGATGGACACGCCGGAATTGCCGATCTTGCCGTAGATGTCCGGGCGCGGCGCCGGATCCTCGCCATAGAGCGTGACGCTGTCGAAGGCCGTCGACAATCGCGCGGCAGGCTGGCCCAGCGACAAATAATGGAAGCGGCGGTTGGTGCGCTCGGGCGTGCCTTCGCCGGCGAACATGCGGGTGGGATCCTCGCCGCTGCGCCGGTACGGATACACGCCGCCGGTGTACGGATACGCGCCCGGCAGGTTTTCCATCATCAGGAATTTCAGCAGGTCGCCCCAGTCGCGCGTGGTCGGCGGCGCGATCTTGGGGATCTTCTGGTGCGACAGCGATTCGCGGTAGTTCTGCACCGCGATCTTCCTGCCGCGCACTTCGTATTCGTTGACGTCGGCGGTGACGGACTGCCTGCGCGCGGGCCATTCGCGCAGCAGGCGGATCGCCTCCGCACTGAGTTCCTTCACCGCTTCGTTGTAGCGCTGGCGCAATGTGACCATGCTGCGGTCCACGCCGCCGCCCTGCTCCCAGAACGCGTTTTCCTCGTCGCTGTCCACCACCATGCGCGCACCGGCGCAATCGTCGACCTCCGGCGCGTCGTAGAGGTCCAGCGGCTTGGGCAGGCAGGGATCCTTAAGCTCCGCGAGCGCTTCACGGCAATGTTGCGCCTTGCTCGCCGCCTCGGCCATGCGCAGCACGTCGGTAGTGACCGCGCGGCCGCCTTCGGCGATTTCCGCGAGATAGCGCACGCGCGAACCGGGAATCAACACGGTGGCGCGCGGTTCCTTGATCGAAACGTCGACGCGCGGGTTGAAATCGCACCGCGAGTGGTTGTTTCCCTGCTCCCTGCTCCCTGCTCCCTGCTGTTCCCGCAGCAGCCGGCACAGGTTGACGAACATCCAGGTCACGCCGGGGTCGTTGAACTGGCTGGCGATGGTGGGATACACCGGCACGTCCGCGTCCGGCGTCTGGAACGCGGTGTGGTTGCGCTTCCACTGCTTGCGGACATCCCGCAATGCATCTTCGGCGCCGCGGCGGTCGTACTTGTTGAGCACCACCAGCTGCGCGAAATCCAGCATGTCGATCTTTTCGAGCTGGCTGGCCGCGCCGTAGTCGCTGGTCATCACGTACGCCGGGAAATCGACCAGATCCACGATCTCCGAATCCGATTGGCCGATGCCGGCGGTTTCCACGATCAGCAGATCGAAGGGCAGCGATTTCAGGAAGGCGATGCAATCGTGCAGCACGGCGCTGGTCGCGGCGTGCTGGCGGCGCGTGGCCATCGAGCGCATGAACACGCGGTGCGAACGCAACGAATTCACGCGGATGCGGTCGCCCAGCAGCGCACCGCCGGAACGGCGCCGCGTGGGATCCACTGCCAGCACCGCGATGCGCATTTCCGGAAACGCGTGCAGGAAACGCAGGATCAGTTCGTCCGTGACGGAAGACTTGCCCGCGCCGCCGGTACCGGTGATGCCGATGACGGGAGGCGGGAGGCGCAAGGCGGGAGGCGTGGAAGCCGCCTCCCAACCCCTGCGCAACAAGGCCAATTCCTTTTCGGAAAATGCTCCATCCTCGATCGCGCTCAGCATCCGGCCAACGCTGATCTCGTCATCGATGTCGGCATCACCGACATGCTGTTCCCTGCTCCGTGCTCCCTGCTCCCTGGCCGCGCCTGCGCGCCGCACCACGTCCTCGATCATCGCGGTGAGGCCCAAATGCATGCCGTCGTTGGGGTGGTAGATGCGCTCGACGCCGTAGGCCTGCAGCTCGGCGATTTCCTCCGGCGTGATGGTGCCGCCGCCGCCGCCGAACACCCGGATGTGCGAAGCGCCGCGCTCCTTCAGCATGTCCACCATGTACTTGAAGTATTCGACGTGGCCGCCCTGATAGGACGACACCGCGATCGCGTCGGCGTCTTCCTGCAGCGCGGCGCGCACCACGTCCTCGACCGAACGGTTGTGGCCGAGGTGGATCACCTCCGCGCCCTGCGCCTGGATGATCCGGCGCATGATGTTGATCGCGGCGTCGTGGCCGTCGAACAGGCTGGCGGCGGTGACGAAACGCAGCGGCGCGGTTTCGGCGCGCGCTTCGGCGGCGGGGAGATTCGACGCGGGCGAGCTCATGATCGGCGCGGTTCCATGGCGGCAAACGTCCCGATTGTAACCCGTGTGTGGTAACCCACGCGTTGCAACCCACGCGGCGCATGTCCCCCGAACCGGCGCCGTGCGCCGCGCCGGAACCCGCAGGGCGAGGCGCGGCAGGCGCGCGCGGGACACCGGAAAACCGCCGCATACGGCCTCGGATGCGCGCAGCCTTCGCTCCCGTTAAACTAGCGGACCGCGATCCCCGCTTTCGCGGCCGGAGCCACCCTTTCCAACCGAGCGGATTCCCGGAACTCCGCTCCGTCGTCACGCGCCGCGTTCGGCGCCTCGGGAGTCAGCGCTGATGATCTTCGAAACCATTTCCAATTCGGGACACGAGCAGGTCGTGTTCTGCCAGAGCAGGGATGCGGGCCTGAAGGCCATCATCGCGATTCACAACACCGTGCTCGGCCCCGCGCTGGGCGGCCTGCGCATGTGGCCGTACAAGAACGAGGCCGAAGCGTTGAACGACGTGCTGCGGCTGTCGCGCGGCATGACCTTCAAGAACGCGGTCGCGGGCCTGAACCTCGGCGGCGGCAAGGCGGTGATCATCGGCGATCCGGCCAGGGACAAGTCCGAAGCGCTGTTCCGCGCGTTCGGGCGTTTCGTCAATTCGCTCAATGGCCGCTACATCACGGCCGAAGACGTCGGCATCGACGTCAACGACATGGAATACGTGTTCCGCGATACCGAATTCGTCACCGGCGTGCACCAGGTGCACGGCGGCTCGGGCGATCCTTCGCCGTTCACGGCCTACGGCACGCTGCAGGGCCTGATGGCGGCGCTAAGCCACAAGTTCGGCAACGAGGACGTCGGCAAGTACACCTACGCCGTGCAGGGCGCCGGCCACGTCGGCAGCGAATTCATCAAGCTGCTGCGCGAACAGGGCGCCAAGGTGTTCGTCACCGACATCAACAAGGAATCGGTGCAGCGCTGCGTGGACGAGCTGGGCTGCGAAGCGGTGGGCACCGAGGAAATCTACGACGTGGACGCGGACGTGTATTCGCCCTGCGCGCTGGGCGGCACGGTCAACGAGCAGACCCTGCCTCGCCTGAAGTGCAAGATCATCTGCGGCGCGGCCAACAACCAGCTCGCGACCGACGAGATCGGCGACGCGGTGCAGAAGCGCGGCCTGCTGTACGCGCCCGACTACGCGGTGAACGCAGGCGGCGTGATGAACGTGTCGCTGGAAATCGACGGCTACAACCGCGAGCGCGCGATGCGCATGATGCGCACCATCTACTACAACGTCGGGCGCATCTTCCAGATTTCGGATCGCGACGGCATTCCGACCTACAAGGCGGCCGACCGCATGGCCGAGGAACGCATCAACGCGGTCGGCAAGATCAAGCTGCCCACGATGGGCAACGACGGCACGCGCTTCCTGGGCCGGATGCGGGGACAGTGATGAAGCGGGGATTGGAGATGGGTATTGGGGGCGCACGGACGGTGCTTCTGCACAAGACCGGAATTTGCGCGAACATCCATCTGCGCGCCCCCGCTACCCATTCCCCAACCCCGGGTTTCTGAACCATGCACGCATTCCATCTCGGCGAAGAACTCGACCTCCTGCGTGAAAGCGTGCACGCCTTCGCGGAGAAGGAAATCGCGCCGCGCGCGGAGCTGATCGACCGCGAGAACGCCTTTCCCGCCGACCTGTGGAAGAAATTCGGCGACATGGGCCTGCTCGGCATCACCGTGTCGCCGGATTTCGGCGGCAGCGGCATGGGCTTCCTCGCGCACGTGGTGGCGATGGAGGAAATCTCGCGCGCTTCGGGTTCGGTCGGATTGTCCTACGGCGCACATTCGAACCTGTGCGTCAACAACATCTTCCACAACGGCAACGACGCGCAGAAGAAAAAATACCTGCCGAAGCTGTGTTCGGGCGAATCCGTCGGCGCGCTGGCGATGAGCGAACCGGGCTCGGGGTCGGACGTGGTCGGTTCGATGACCTGCCGGGCGGAGAAGAAGGGCGACCGCTGGGTCGTCAACGGTTCGAAGATGTGGATCACCAACGGCCCCGATGCCGACGTGGTGCTGGTGTACCTGCGCACCGCCCCGCGCACGGCCGGCAGCCGCTGCATCACCGCATTCCTGGCCGAAAAGGGCATGAAGGGTTTTTCCACCGCGCAGAAGCTCGACAAGCTCGGCATGCGCGGTTCCAACACCTGCGAACTGGTGTTCGAGGATTGCGAAATCCCGGAGGAAAACCGCATCGGCGAAGTGGACGAAGGCGTGCGCGTGCTGATGAGCGGCCTGGATACCGAACGGCTGGTGCTCTCCGGCGGCCCGATCGGGCTGATGCAGGCCGCCATCGACGTCACCCTGCCCTACGTGCGCGAACGCAAGCAGTTCAACGCGCCGATCGGCACCTTCGGCATCATGCAGGCGAAAATCGCCGACATGTACGCCGCGCTGCAATCCTCGCGCGCGTTCGCCTACATGGTCGCGCGGCAGTTCGAATCCGGCGCCAAGTCGCGCGTCGATCCCGCCGCCTGCCTGATGCACGCCTCGCGCTGCGCCGTGCAGGTCGCGCTGGAGGCGATCCAGGCGCTGGGCGGCAACGGCTACATCAACGACTTCCCGACCGGCCGCATCCTGCGCGACGCCAAGCTCTACGAGATCGGCGCAGGCACCAACGAGATCCGCCAGATGCTGATCGGCCGCGAGCTGTTCCACGGCAACGCGTGAACGAAACCGGCGGGCAACGCTCGCATTTGCCGACGGAGTTGCGCTGCTCGATGACATCCTTCGGGACACTGATTGAGCGCGTACCCCGCACGCGGCACGATGCCGGGCCCGGCAGCCGTCTGCCACGGAATGAAGCGGAACGATTCGAGCTGGAATGGATTCGGCGCATGGGCGGGGCCGCCCGCATGGCCGCATTCGACGAGATTCAGACGCTGATGGAAGTTTTCGGCATTCCCACCCCTTCGCGCAAACCCGTCCTGCACGGACCGATGCGCCTGTAGCCTTCCCGCCCTGACGTTGCCGCACCGCAGCATCCGGCGCATAATCGCGCGATTCCAGCCATGGAGAGCAAGCCAATGTCCGATGCCATCGTAATCGTGGGCGCCAAGCGAACCGCGATCGGTTCCATGCTGGGCCAGTTCACCGGCGTTCCCACGACAACCCTGGGCGCCGCGGCCATCCGCGCGGCATTGCAACAATCCGGCGTCGCGCCGGACGAGGTTTCCGAGGTGATCATGGGCTGCGTGCTGCCCGCCAACCTCGGCCAGGCGCCCGCGCGCCAGGCGTCGCTCGCCGCCGGCCTTCCTTCGGCGACCGGTTGCACCACCATCAACAAGGTCTGCGGCTCCGGCATGAAGGCGATCATGCTGGCGCATGACCTGATCAAGGCCGGTTCCGCCACGGTCGTGGTTGCCGGCGGCATGGAATCGATGACCAACGCGCCGCACATGGTCGCGGCGCGCACCGGTCTGCGCTACGGCGACGCCAAGCTGGTCGATCACATGGCGTGGGACGGCCTGACCAATCCCTACGACGGCAAGGCGATGGGCGTGTTCGCCGAAGCGACGGCCGCGAAATACGGATTCACGCGCGAGCAGCAGGACGCGTTCGCGATCGAAAGCGTCAAGCGTTCGCAGGCTGCGATCGCCTCCGGCGCGTTCGCCGACGAGATCGTCCCGGTCAAGGTCGCGACTCGCAAGGGCGAGGTCGAGGTTTCGGTCGACGAGCAACCGGGCAAGTCCGACGTGGCGAAGATCCCGACGCTCCGGGCCGCCTTCGCGAAGGATGGCACCGTGACGGCGGCGAGCTCGTCCAGCATCTCCGACGGCGCCGCGGCGACGATCCTGATGTCCGCCGACGAAGCGGGCAAGCGCGGCCTCAAGCCGCTCGCGCGCATCGTCGCCCACGCCACCAGCTCGCAGGATCCCGAATGGTTCACCACCGCGCCGGTCGCCGCGATCAAGAAGGTACTCGACAAGGCCGGCTGGAAAGCCGGTGACGTCGACCTGTTCGAAATCAACGAGGCCTTCGCGGTCGTCGCGATGGCGCCGATGAAGGATCTCGGCATCCCGCACGACAAGCTCAACGTCAACGGCGGTGCCTGCGCGCTCGGACATCCGATCGGCGCCTCGGGCGCGCGCCTGGTCGTGACGCTGCTCCATGCGTTGCGCGCACGCGGCGGCAAGAAGGGCGTCGCGGCGCTGTGCATCGGCGGCGGCGAAGCCACGGCGATCGCCGTGGAACTTGCCTGAAGGGCATCCGAACGGTACCTATCGGGAGGATGAACCGCGGCAGTGGCGGCCCGACTGCATTCGCGGTTTAATATCGGGGCCAAAAACTTGGCATCCACGGCTCGGAGACAAACATGAACCTGACACGCATCGTTGTTGCATCGGCGCTGGTAATCGGCCTCGCCGCTTGCGGCAGTAACAGTGAGAACAGCACCACTCCCGCAGCGTCCTCGACGGCCCCGGCTCCGGCAGCAACGGCTCCGGCCATGTCTTCGGCGCCGATGTCGTCCTCGACGGCCGCGATGGCCCCGGCTTCCACGGCTGCCGCACCGGCTTCGACTGCGGCTTCGCCGATGTCGTCTTCCAGCGGCGGCTGAGCATCATCCCCTGAAACGCGCGCGACGGCTCCCGCCTCGTGCGCGTTTCTGTTTTCCGGAGGGGCGGTTCCCTTCACGCGGCCGCATTCCGGTTTGCTGTACCCCCGCTTTCTCCCCGCACGGGCGATTATGGCAGTTGAGCGCAGGTTCGGCTTAAATACGCGCGCCAAATACAAGGCATCCACGGCAATCCCAAGGAGACATCCGATGAAGTTCACACGCACCCTGCTCGCATCCGCGCTGGTACTGGCGCTGGCCGCGTGCAGCAGCAATTCCGATCAGACGCAACAGGCCGCCGATCAGGCGCAACAGGCTGCCAGCAACGCGGCATCCGCCGCTTCGGCGGCTGCAGGCGCCGCATCGCAGGCCGCATCGGCGATGAGTTCGATGGCCGCGTCGGCCTCCACCTCGGCAGCGCCTGCCGCAGCGCCGGCCTCGACCGCCGCTGCGCCCGCTTCGAGCGGCAGCGCCGCGACGGCGATGAACAACGCGATGGATTCGGTCAAGGTGGCCGCCGACAAGGCCGGCCAGGCCGCCGATTCCGCGAAGAAGGCCGCGGTCGCCGCCAAGGACGCGATGAAGGGTCATTGATCGTTGTCCGAAGCAACACGCCGTACCGACCGGCCGCCTCGCGCGGCCGGTTTTTTTTCGACGCGGGGCCGAACTTGTGTTTTCATGGCGGCCTGCACGCCCGGAATCCCGCCATGCCCGCACTGAAGTCGCACCTCGATACCCGCAGCGAAGAATTCCGTGGCAATGCCGCACAACTGCGCGCGCTGGTCGACGACCTGCATGCGCAACTCACGCTCGCAGCCGCGGGCGGCGGCGAGAAGGCGCGCGAAAAACACGTCGCGCGCGGCAAGCTGCTGCCGCGCGAGCGCATCCGCGCCCTGCTCGACCCGGGTTCGCCGTTCCTCGAACTCTCGCCGCTGGCCGCGCACGGCATGTACGACGACGCCGCGCCCGCTGCCGGCATCATCACCGGCATCGGCCGCGTCAATGGCGGC
>JAFEEJ010000224.1 GCA_018241145.1 Pseudomonadota bacterium
CCAAGCAATATTGCACGTTAGTGCTGAAATGAAAAATCAAGTTGTAACCTCATGCAGGGTTAGAGTACGAGTTTCTCTGTCCGACAAAGTCAAAAGTATGGACGAAATCATCAACTCATCGCCCAATCCATTGGATTCGGACGAAGGTGAATGTCTTGCGCACTGAAGAGAATTAGCCCGCGCAGCCAGCTTAGCCCGGATGCAGCGAAGCGGAATCCGGGAAATCTTCGCGAACAAGTCCCGGATTTCGCCGCTGCGCGGCTCCATCCAAGCACGTGCTGCAGAAACGAACAAGGGCCTCGCGGCCCTTGTCCGTTTTCAGCGAGTCATGACCGGTGCGTGTTTCCCATCCTTGCATCGGACATGATTGCAACCGGCCTGGAGCGCGAACGCGACTCGCTCAGCCACCCGCCCAATCGGTCTCGACAATTTTGCGATGGTGGTATTCCGCCGACTGGAACGTGTTTTCGCTCTCCTGTTTGCCGGCGGTCGCGCTGGCCATCGTTGGCCCGGAACGGCACTGTCCCCCGTCGTTGGCGTAGCCCATTTTGGTAAGGTAATTCCCGAAGCCCCCGGCCCCTTCACTCGTGGCAGGAGGGACGACCTGGAACACGCGGCTGAAATACTCGACATGGTTGTTTCCGCCATAGCAGTAGGCGTAAGACGTCGAGTTGGGCCGGGACCACCCGTTGCCCGTCGTGCCAGCCGAAGCCGTGGTGACCGTTGCCGCGGTCAGGGCCGAGAATAAAATCGCGAATGGAAGCGCAGGTGCGGATCTCATGATTCCTCCATTGGACGGGTGAATTCGCCACGCCGGTCGGCGGGCGATATGAGATCGATATTTTCAACGTATCAGTGGCGATTTGGCCCGACAAGTGCCGATTCGCTATCCCCGATCCAGCGCCCCCGTCGCGCGCATTTCCGGCCTCCGCGCCAGCACCACGTCGGTGTGGAACGGCGTGCCGTCGCGCAGGCCCGAGACTTCCACGGTCGTTCCCGGTTTCATTTCCGCTTCGCGGTTGCGCAGGTCGGCAGGATCGATCACCGGCTGCTTGTTCACTTGCAGCAACACGTCGCCCGCTTGCAGGCCGGCTTTTGCTGCGGGACCGCCGGGATAGACGTCGGTGACGGTGGCGCCGCGCGCGGCGGCGGGCAGGCCGGAATTGGCGGCGATGGTGACGCCCGTGTAATCGACGCCCAGCCAGCCGCGCACCACGCTGCCGTGTTCGACGATCTGCTCCAGCACCATCTTGGCGGCGCGCACGGGGATGGCGAAGCCGATGCCCTCGGCGCCGACGCCGCGCTCCAGCATCGCGGTGTTGATGCCGACCAGTTGCCCGCGCGCGTTCACCAGCGCGCCTCCGGAATTGCCGGAGTTGATCGCCGCATCGGTCTGGATGAAATCCTCGTAGGGCGACAGGCTCAATTGCCTGCCGATCGCGCTGACGATGCCCATGGTCACGGTCTGGCCGATGCCGAACGGATTGCCGATCGCCAGCACCACGTCGCCCACGCGCGGCAGTTCGGTGGAAGTGCTGATCGAAGGCAGCTTGCCGGCGTCGACTTTCAGCACGGCGAGGTCGGTATCGTTGTCGCTGCCGACCACGCGCGCATGCGCGACGCGGCCGTCGTAGAGCATCACCTGGATGTCGTCGGCGCCGGCGATCACGTGGTTGTTGGTCAGCACGTAGCCGTCGGGCGTGAAGATCACGCCCGAGCCCAGGCTCTGCTCGCGGCGCTTGAGCGTCTGGCCGGTATCGCCGCCGAACAGCCGTTGCATCAGCGGATCGGGGAACACCCGCACCTGCCGCTCGGTGACGATCTTGTCGGCGTAGATGTTGACCACCGCGGGCGCGGCGCGCTCGACCGCATCGGCGTAGGACACCGGGCCTGCCTCCGGGACCGGTCGGGTCGCGGGCGAGGCCTGCTGGACCTGCGGCACGGGCGTGGCGAGGCCAAGGCGCTCGCGCAGGCGCGTGCCCAGCCCCGGCCAGAGCAGGCCGATCACGAAGGCGGCGGCGAGTCCCGCCACCGCGAATTGCAGGAAGAACAGGAGCGGGCGGGCTATGCGGGACATGCGGTGCGCCGTGTGCAGCGGCGGTTCCATTGTGCACGGCGGGGGCGATCGTTAAACTACCACGATTTTGGGGCAGGCCTGTCGCAAGATGCGGGCTTTTTTGGCGGCACATCGCCAAAGGGGACGATGCAGCTTGGGCTGACTGGGTGCGATCCCCTGATCCCCGGCCCCCTTGAGTCAAGGGGGCGATCGAACCCGCAGGGTTTGATGGGGGTTGTGGAAGTATGGCCAGATGCGTAGAACCAAAACCGATCAGAAACGATCAGGATTCCTGAGGTGGAGAATCTTTTGATGGCGAACGAAGAGGTCAACCAGGGCCGGCGCAGGTTCCTGGCGGGCACCACCGCGGTACTGGGCGGCGTCGGCGTCATCGCCACCGCCATTCCCTTCATCAAGTCGTGGGAACCGAGCGCGCGCGCCAAGTCCGCCGCCGCGCCGGTCACCGTCGACATCGGCCCGATCGAATCCGGGCAGATGGTGCGTTACGCCTGGCGCGGCCTGCCGGTGTTCGTCGTCAACCGCACCACGGAACAACTCGCCGACCTGCCGGCGCAGGACCCGCGCCTGAAGGACCCAAAAAGCGAGAACACCGACCAGCAGCCCAAGTACTGCCAGAACGAGCATCGCTCGATCAAGCCGGAATGGCTGGTGGTGATCGGCATCTGCACGCACCTGGGCTGCGTGCCCGACTACAAGGGCGAAGTGAAGCCCGAGCCGTGGGATCCGGAATGGAAGGGCGGCTTCTACTGCCCCTGCCACAAGTCGCGTTACGACATGTCCGCGCGCGTGTACGACGGCGTGCCGGCGCCGGCCAACCTGGTGGTGCCGCCGTACCACTTCGTCGACGGCACGCACGTGCAGATCGGCGTCGATCCAACGGGAGCCGCGTGAGATGAGCGAGCAAGTGACCATCCGTCCGCGCAACCGCCTGCTGGCCTGGATCGAGGAACGCCTGCCGATCCTGTCGTTCACGGCGTCGCATACCACCGGCTATTACGCGCCGAAGAACTTCAACGTGATGTACTACTTCGGTTCGCTGGCGCTGCTGGTGCTGGTGAACCAGATCGTCACCGGCATCTTCCTGACGATGAACTACAACCCGAGCGCGGCGGGCGCCTTCGCCTCGGTCGAATACATCATGCGCGACGTGGAGTGGGGCTGGCTGATCCGCTACATGCACGAAGTCGGCGCGTCGATGTTCTTCATCGTCGTCTACCTGCACATGTTCCGCGGGTTGATGTATGGCTCCTACAAGAAGCCGCGCGAGCTGGTCTGGCTGCTCGGCATGCTGATCTTCCTGGTGCTGATGGCGGAAGCCTTCATGGGCTACGTGTTGCCGTGGGGCAACATGTCGTTCTGGGGTGCCAAGGTGATCATCTCGCTGTTCAGCGCGGTGCCGGTGATCGGCAACGACCTGGTCACCTGGATCATGGGCGATTTCTTCCCGGCCGACGCCACGCTCAACCGCTTCTTCGCCCTGCACGTGGTCGCGCTGCCGCTGGTGCTGCTGCTGCTGGTGGTGCTGCACCTCGCCGCGCTGCACGAGGTCGGTTCCAACAATCCGGATGGCGTGGAGATCAAGCAGAAGAAAGGCCCGGACGGCCATCCGCTGGACGGCATTCCGTTCCATCCGTACTACACGGTGAAGGACCTGTTCGGCGTCGGCATCTTCCTGCTGCTGTGCGCCTTCATCATCTTCTTCGAACCGACCGTTGGCGGCTGGTTCCTGGAACACGACAACTACATCCCGGCCAACAATCTGGTGACGCCGACCGAGATCAAGCCGGTGTGGTACTTCACGCCGTTCTACGCGATCCTGCGCGTGATCCCCAGCAAGGGCTTCGGCGTGCTGGCGCTGCTGGCCTCGATCGTCGCGCTGTTCCTGGTGCCGTGGCTCGACCGCGGCAAGGTCAAGTCCATCCGCTATCGCGGCACCGGCTACAAGGTCGCGCTGACGATCTTCGCGATCGTGTTCGTGCTGCTGGGTTCGATCGGCGCCGGCAAGACCACCGAGTGGATTCCGGAAATCTTCGGGCCGAACGCGGACCTCACCTTCATCGAGAACACCTTCGGGCGGATCCTCACGATCCTGTATTTCGGGTTCTTCCTTTTCCTCTGGGCCTATACGTACTTCGGCTGGGAAAAGACGAAGCCGGTGCCGGACCGCGTCACGGTGGCGGAACATTAGTACGCGTCCCTGCGTGTGGAAGCGGCCATCCATGGCCGCACTTTTCGAAAGAAGCAAAAGGCGAGCTTTTCCCATGCACAAGTTGAAAACATTCTGTGTCGCGCTTGCACTGTTCGCCAGCATGGGCATCGCGTGCGCGCAGGAGGGCGGCTATCCCGAGGCGAATGCCAACATCGCCGACCGCGCCTCGTTGCAGCGCGGCGCCAGGCTGTTCTTCAACTATTGCGTGGGCTGCCACTCGCTGGAATACCTGCGTTACTCGCGCATCGCCGAAGACCTCGGCCTCAGCGAGCAGCAGGTGATGGACAACCTCGATTTCACCGGCGCCAAGTTCGGCGACCCGGTGATTTCGTCGATGCCGGCCGCGGATGCGGAGAAGTGGTTCGGCAAGGCGCCGCCCGATCTGTCGCTGGAAGTGCGCGCCAAGGGCGCGGACTGGGTCAGCGCCTACCTGCATTCCTTCTATCTGGATCCGGCGCGGCCGGTGGGCTGGAACAACACGGTCTTCCCGAATGCCTCCATGCCGTTCCCGTTGTGGGAACTGCAAGGCGTGCAGACGGCGGTCATGGCTCCGGCCCGGCCCGGCGAGGAAGCCGCGGTGGAAAAGCTCGAGATCAAGCAGCCGGGCAGCATGGATCCGCAGCAATACGATCAGGCCGTGCGCGACCTCACCTCGTTCCTGGAATACGCCTCCGAGCCCGCTGCGCTGAAGCGCACCTCGATGGGCGCCTGGGTGCTGATCTATCTGGCCTTGTTCACTTTCGCAGCCTTCCTTCTCAAGAAGGAATACTGGAAGGACGTGCATTGAGGCGCCGGCTCCGCACCGCGCCTGGAAGAGGAACGCCGGGGGTCGAGCCCGCCGGCGTACAAGGGGAAAACGCATGACCCAAGCCGCCCGCTCCCGCTCCGTACTCACCCTGTTCACCGCGGCCGACAACGTGCAATGCCACCGCGTGCGCATGGTCCTTGCCGCCAAGGGCGTCGGTTACGACCGGGCCGAGGAAACGCTCGGCAAGCCGAGCGAGGAACTCCTGCAGTTCAATCCCTACGGCGACGTGCCGACCCTGCTGGACCGTGATCTGGTGCTGTACCAGCCGGCGCTGATCTGCGAGTACCTCGACGAACGCTATCCGCATCCGCCGCTGATGCCGGTCGACCCGCTGTCGCGCGCGCGCCTGCGACTGGCCTGCGTGCGCATCGAGCGCGAATGGCTGCCGCAGATCGATGCCATTCATGCGGGCGGCCGCACGGCCGACACCGCGCGCCGCAAGCTGCGGGATTCGCTGGTCGATGCCCTGTCGTTGTTCAAGGCCTCCAAATTCTTCCTGAATCCGGAAATGAGTCTGGCCGATTGCCTGGTGGCTCCTGTAATCTGGCGGCTGCCGATGCTCAACGTGCAATTGCCGCGCGAAGCCAAGCCGATCCTGGATTACGGCGAACGCATCTTCCGCGGCCAGGGTTTCGCCCGCAGCCTGACGCCGGACGAGCGCACGCTGCACGAAGCCGCCGTTTGAGCGCAAGCGACCGCATTGCCTGCCCGGGGGAACGCGACGTGACCGAATCGCCCGCCATGACTTCCAACCGTCCCTACCTGCTGCGCGCGGTCTACGACTGGATCAACGACAACGGCCTTACGCCCTACATCCTGGTGGACGCCACGCGTCCCGGCGTGCATGTGCCGGCGCACACGGTCCGCGATGGCAAGGTGGTGCTGAACCTCGCGATGCGCGCGGTGGCCAATCTGGAACTGGGCAACGATCGGGTGCGATGCGTCGCGCGTTTCGGCGGGGTCAGCCACGCGATCGACCTGCCGATCGATGCGGTCATGGCGGTGTACGCGCACGAGAACGGGCAGGGCATGATGTTCCCGCGCGAAGAAGCCGGCGGCGCCCCGGTGCAAGCGGAGCATGGCGCCGCCGCCGATGACGCGGAAGGGCACCCCGCGGGAGAAATGCAGCGCGCGGAATCCTCCGAACCGCCCCCGAAAGGGCCGCCGAAGCTGCGCGTGATCAAGTGAACGCGGGATGCGCCCGTTCCTTCGGGCGCGCGAACGACTGAGCGCGCATTCGCATCAATGCAGCGTCCTGCGGGCGCGCTCGATGGAAATCACGTTGTCGCCCGCGGCTGTGTCGGCGGAAGCCGGCCGCTGCGGAGCAATCGTCCGCGGCCCGGGCGACGGAACGACCGAATCCGCGGGCGTGTCCTCGCGCACCGGCAGGCTGTAGTGGATCACCCGGTCGCCCACCAGCGTCATCCGCGCGGCGTGCCGGTCGGTGCCGGCATGGCTGATGTCGAAACCGTAGCTGCGCAGCCACCTCAACTTGCCGTCGCGCAGCAAGGGGCGCAGCGACAGCAGGACGATGCTCTGGTCCAGCAATTGCGCGCCGTGTCCGGCGCACAGCCGGCGCGCATAGGCGATCGCGCGTTCGCGCGCGCGCAGCGCGGTGTACCAGAGCAGCCCGAGCGCGACGCAAACGGACAGCGGCAGCAGGGCATCGGTCACGGGATTTCCCGGTCGGCAATCGCACGGTAAAGACTACATGCGGCCGCGACGCGCGAAAAACAGGGGCGGCGGATGCCACCGGCTCCCGCGTGCGGCCCGCGCGGCGGACGCACGGGACTCATTCGAAACGCATCGACAGGTCGATGGCGCGGATGTGCTTGGTCAACGCGCCGACCGAGATGAAATCCACCCCGCATTCGGCGATTTCGCGCACGTGCGCCAGGTCGACGCCGCCCGACACTTCCAGCGGCGCGCGACCGGCGCTCGATGACACGGCTTCGCGCAACATCGGCAGCGTGAAATCGTCCAGCAGCACGCGGTCGGCGCCCGCGCCCAGGGCTTGCGCCAATTCGTCCAGCGATTCGACTTCCACCTCCAGCAGCAGGTCGGGATGGCGCGCGCGCGCGGCCGTGATGGCCGGTTCGATGCCGCCGGCGGCGGCGACGTGGTTTTCCTTGATCAGGATCGCGTCGAACAGCCCGATGCGATGATTCGCGCCGCCACCGCAACGCACCGCGTATTTCTGCGCGAGGCGCAGTCCGGGCAGCGTCTTGCGCGTGTCGAGGATCGTCGCGCGCGTGCCGGCCACCGCGTCCACGTAGGCGCGGGTGGCGGTCGCGGTGGCCGAGAGCGTCTGCAGGAAATTCAGCGCGCAGCGTTCCGCGCCGACCAGCGCGCGCGCCTTGCCTTCGACGTGGCAGAGGACCGAATCGGCAGCGACGCGGTCGCCGTCCACGCAACGCCAGTCGATGCGCGCGTCGGCGTCGAGCGCGCGGAAGCACGCCTGCGCCCATGCCATGCCCGCGATCACCGCCGGAGGGTCGGCCCGTTCGCGGCAGACGATGCGCGCGCGCAACCGTTCGTCCGCATCGATCAGGTCCGCGGTGACATCGCCGCTGCCGATGTCCTCGGCCAGCGCGCGGCGTACGTCGCCTTCGATGATTTCCTGCGGCGGAGGTTTCAGTTCGGCCATGACGATCCCGATGATTTCGGGATTGCCGCAGCGGCAAGGGCGGGGGGAAAGCGGGGGCGGGGAGCGGGGGCGCGAAAACCGGAAGCGCGCGCAACCCATGCGATGCAACGACAAGAGCAGTATGTGTGGAGGATGAATCTTGCGTAAGCGTGGGGCGCAGCGCGCCCACTACCCATCTCCAATCCCCGCTTCAAGTTCCTTGCCGTTCGGCCTGTGCCGCGCGCAGGCGGTCGACGATGGCGTCGAGCGCACGGTCGAACAGCGGGACTTCCTCGAGGATCAGTGCGCGGCCTTCGTGCAGTTCGGCGGCAAGCTGTTGCGCGCTGCGGTCGGCCACCTTCAGGCCACGCCGGTTGACGAACAGGTATTTGCCGCTGATCGGGCTGATCCAGGAAAGCTTGGCGCGTTCGCTGCCGCCCGACTCGTCGACGAATTCGATCCATGCGCCCACCTTGAGCGCGCGCACGGCCTGCAACGATTCCGCGTTTTCCTCGATCGGCGCGCTTTGCGCCTCCGCCGGTTCCACGGCGTCCTCGCCGAGGATCTCGGCCACGCCTTCCTCGGCGGCAAGCGGTTCGGCCATCTGGGTCTGCGCGGCCGGGGCATTGGCGAAACCGTCGTCGAGCTGGCGCCTCCAGAAATCCTGCAACTCGTCCACCAGCTTGTGCAGATCCGGTTCCTGGAAGGCCACCGTCGTCAATCCGTGACGCAACGTCTTTTCGAGCCACGGCAGGCGGTCGCGCAATTCCGTGCGTTCGCGTTCGTCCCGCGGCGCGCTCGCGCTCTCCACGAACTCGTCCACGAAACGCAGCGCGTCCCGGAATTCTTCCGACTGTTCGCCCTGGCGCAGCAGCACCAGCACGAGGTAGTTGGCCCACGGCCGCGTCAACACGCCCTGCAGCAGCGTGGGCAACGGATGCCCTTCCATGCGCGAGACGATTTCCCGCGCGGCGCGGCGGCGCGCTTCCTGCAGGCGCTCGCGCCCGCGCGCGGCTTCCGCGGCGCGCTGTTCGGCGAGGTCTGCGCGTTTGCGGTTGTTGTCCACGAATGCGGTGAAATCGGCGAGCTGGCGCTCGAACACGCCGATGTCGTCGTCGAAGTCGGAAAGCAACGCCTCGACCACGCCCTTGGTCCGGTCGTACAAGCGGCGGTCGCGGTCGGATTCCTCCGACCATCCCTTGGCGGTGTCGGCCAGCAGGTCGAGCAACCTGCGCGCCGGATGCGAAGCGTGCGCGAACATCCGGCGGTCCAGGATCGCCACCTTCAGATAGGGAATCTGCAGGCGCGAAAGCAGCACCTGCATCGGTGCCGGAATGGTGCGGTCCTGCAGGATGTATTCGAACAGCATGCCGACCAGGTCGATGGTGTCTTCGTCGGCGCCGGAAACGCGGCTGCGCGACTCGCCGGAGAGCCGGCGAATCTGGTTCATCAGTTCGTCCTTCAGGTGCTGCACCATCTGCGCGGCGTCGCTGCTTTCGACCGTCGCGGGATACACCGGCAACGGCGCGGCTTCGCCCTGCAGCAGGGTGAGCGCGCCCAGCAGTTCGGCCGGCGTCAGCGAGGTGATCGGCGCGCCGGAGGGCATCACCGCGGGCTCCGGGCCGCGGCTCTGGCGACGCGAAGCCAGCAGCGCGGTGAGCGTGTGCATCAGCTCCGCGTGCAGGCCTGCGGAGGTGTCGGCGAGCCCGACGGCGGACATCGCTTCGGCCACCGCGGCGGCGTGCGTCGCCGCGACTTGCGCTTCGGCGGCATCGCCGCCGGCCGGGTTCGTGCGCACGAAGGCATGCCGCAGGTGCGGCAGCACGCCCGCCTGCATCAGCAGCGTGTTGACTTCGTGGTAGAGCGCGTCCAGTCCGGCCAGCACGTAACGTTCGAACAGCTTCAGGATGATCAGGCGGACCTTGATGTCCACCTCCAGTTCGCGCAACGAATTGCGGAATGCCAGCGCCAGCGCGGCCGGAGCCAGCGGATTGTTGCCGTCGTCGATCTTGTATCCGCCGCAGATCACGCCCAGCCGCTGGTTGAGTGCGTGCAGCGCGCTGGCGAGCCGGCTGTCGGCCTTGGCGACCATGCTGGCGATGGCGAGCGATTCTTCCAGTTCGCTGTCGTCCACCAGCGAAAGCTGCCCGCTGCGCGCGGCCGCCGCCGCGGAGTCGGAGGATTCCTCGCGCGTGCGCGGGCGACCCATGGCGAATTCGCCGAAGCCGCGCGCGACTTCCTCGCCGAACAAACGTTCCAGCAACGGACGCTTCTTGCGCGCTTCGCGCATGCCGTCGAAATACTCCGTCTGCGCGGCATTGCTCTCGGCCTTTTCGGCGAGGTCGAACAACGCATCGTCCACGTTGTCGAGCAGATGCGCGGCGAGTTCGTGGCTGCGCTTGAGCGTGAGCGCACGCACCGAACCGAGCAGTTCGCCGACGCGTTCGTTGCGCGGATCACCGCGGCCCGCAAGCTCGACCACCTTGCCGGGGTCGGGGCGGGAATCGTTCGAGGTTGTCATGGCGGCCGGCCCTGTTCCAGTTGGCAAAGTATGGCGGAGGCTTGCGGGCGGAGAGTGACGGCCATCACGAATCCCGGAGCCGCCCGGTCAGCGCGGGAAATCGGCGAGTTGCAGGGTTCCTATGCCCTCGTCGGGCAGCATCACCGGGATGTCGTCCTCGATGCGATACACCACCTTGCCGTCCACCGTGATCAGGCCGGCCTGCAGCGGTTCGCTCACCTTCGACCCGGCGACGGTGTCGACGCCTCCCTCGGCAACCGCGCGGTTCAGTGCCGACAGCTCGCCCGCGCCGAGCATGCGCAGCGGGGTCTTGCTGACGGGGTCGCAAAGGATATCCAGCAGCCGCTTGTCAACGATGGGTTCTCCGGAAACATGGCGGAAATTTCGACGAACGCCCCGCGCCGTCTTCTTCCTCGGACCTCGCCGGCCGCAGCGCAGTTCAACCGCCGCGTTGCCGAAAAAGGCCGCAAAGCCGGTGGCGAGGGCCTCGCGTACAATAGCCGCTTTTGGGGTCAGCCGCCCATGGGAAACGCAAGGCGCGCGCCGGTCGTCGGCGTGGTGATGGGTTCCCGTTCGGACTGGGAAACCATGCAGCACGCGGCGGAAACGCTGGATCGGCTCGGCATTGCGCACGAAGTCGAGGTGGTTTCCGCGCATCGCACGCCCGACAAGCTGTTCGATTACGCCGAAAGCGCGGCACGGCGCGGCCTGCAGGCGATCATCGCCGGCGCCGGCGGCGCCGCGCACCTGCCCGGCATGCTGGCGGCCAAGACGCGCGTGCCGGTGCTCGGCGTGCCGGTCGAATCGAAGGCGCTGAAGGGCCTGGATTCGCTGCTTTCGATCGCGCAGATGCCGGCGGGCATTCCGGTCGGCACGCTGGCGATCGGCAAGGCCGGCGCGGTCAACGCCGCCTTGCTGGCCGCGGCGATCGTCGCGTTGCACGATGCGAAGGTCGCCGGGGCGCTCGATCGCTTTCGTGCGGAACAGACCGCGCAGGTGTTGCAGGATTCCCATCCGCGCAAGCCGGCGAAGCGGAAACCATGACGCCATGGCGATGACCGTCGGCATCCTGGGGGGCGGCCAGCTCGCGCGCATGCTGGTGCTGGCCGGCGCGCCGCTGGGCGTGCGCTTCGTGGTGGTGGACAGCGCCGAGGACGCCTGCGCCGGACAGGTCGCGCCGCTGGTGCGCGCGGACTGGCGCGACTTCGCCGCGCTGGAAAAATTCGCGCAGGACATCGACGTCGCCACGTTCGATTTCGAAAACGTGCCCGCGGAAACCGCGCAATGGCTCACTGCGCGCACGCGGGTGTTTCCCAATCCGCGCGCGCTGGCGATCGCGCAGGACCGGTTGGCCGAGAAAACCCTGTTCGGCGAATGCGGCCTCGGCACGCCCGCGTTCGCGGCGGTGGATACGCGCGAAGACCTGGATGTCGCGTTGCGCGAAGTCGGCGCGCCCGCGATCCTGAAAACGCGCAGGCTCGGTTACGACGGCAAGGGCCAGTTCCGGCTGAAATCCACGCACGACGCGGACGCGGCATGGGCGGCGTTGGGCGGCAATGCGCACGGACTGATCCTGGAAGCCTTCGTGACGTTCGAATGCGAGGTGTCGGTGATCGCGGTGCGCGCGCCAAACGGCGATTTCCGCACCTGGCCGCTGACGCGCAACTGGCACGCGGACGGGATTCTTTCCGCCAGCCTTGCGCCCGCGCATGTCGATGATGCGATCGCGCGAGCCGCGTTCGCGCACGCACGCACGATCGCGGAGAAACTCGACTACGTCGGCGTGTTCGCGCTGGAATTGTTCGTGCATGAAGATGCCGTCCATGGCAAAGAGCTCCTTGGCAACGAGATGGCGCCGCGCGTGCACAACTCCGGGCACTGGACCATCGAGGGCGCGGTCACCTCGCAATTCGAGAACCACGTGCGCGCGGTGCTCGGACTGCCGCTCGGCTACACGGCCGCGATCGGCCGCAGTTGCATGCTGAACTGGATCGGCGAACTGCCGGATGCGAACGCGATCCTGCGCGAAAGCGGCGCGCACTGGCACGACTACGGCAAATCCCCGCGCGCGGGACGCAAGGTCGGCCACGCGACGATTCGTGCGCGCGATGACGCGACACTGGCGGACACGCTGCAAAGAATCGGCAATGCGCTGGGCAGGCAAGCGCAGGTGCAGGCGGTGATCGACGCGCTGCACGCACGTGCTGCGTGAGCATCGAAATCGACATTATTCTCGCCATTGCCGGCATGGCCCTGTTTTTCGGCGCCGGCGAATATGAAGCCCGTGATGGTGGCGCGAATCATGGACTGCTGTGGGCGATGCTGTCGCTGCTGGTTTCCATACTTTGTCTGTCTACCGGCTCTGGCGTTCTCGGGTGGCTGATCGGGCAGGCCGTGTTGCTGATCGGGATTGCGGCTGTGCGAGTGTGGCTCGAAGATCGCGCGAACAAGTCAACTGCGTCATTTCTCGATGCGGTAATTCAAGCTCGCCCGATTCCCCGTCGTGGCATTCTCCGCCTCGAATTGCAGGAAACGGTTGAGGGTGTAGCGCAGGGTGATCACCTGTCCCGGCGTGAACAGGCCGACGCCGTAGCTCAGGAACAATCGCGGCGAGAGGTATTTGCCGGCGGTGAACGCGCTGCCGCCCAGCGCATCGCTGCTGGACACGCCGGCTTCCA
>JAFEEJ010000225.1 GCA_018241145.1 Pseudomonadota bacterium
CAGCAACGGGATGTCCGGCCGGCGTTCGCGCAACGCAGGCAGGTGGATGCGCACCACGTCGAGCCGGTGCAGCAGGTCGGCGCGGAATTCGCCACGCGTGACCTTGGCATCCAGATCCTGGTGCGTGGCCGCGATCACCCGCACGTCGCTGCGGATCAGTTCGCGCCCGCCGACACGGTAATACTCGCCGCCCGCCAGCACGCGCAACAGGCGCGTCTGCAATGCCAGCGGCATGTCGCCGATCTCGTCGAGGAACAGCGTGCCGCCTTCGGCCTGCTCGAAGCGTCCGCTCGCGCGACGCTGCGCCCCGGTGAAGGCGCCGGCTTCGTGCCCGAACAATTCGCTTTCCAGCAGTTCGGCCGGAATCGCGGCGGTGTTCAACGCCACGAACGGCCGCGCGCGCCGCGCGCTTTCATCGTGCAACGCGCGCGCCGCCAGTTCCTTGCCGGTGCCGGTTTCGCCGGTGATCAGCACGTTCAGGTCGCTCGCGGCGACGCGCCCGATCCGGCGGAACACCTCGCGCATCGGCGCGCTTTCTCCCAGCAATGCTTGCCTCGCCGCCTCCGCTTTTTCCGGGATCCCCGCGGAACCGGCTTCCACCAGCACGCGCCGCACCGACGCCACCGCGTGGGCGAGATCAAAGGGCTTGGGCAGGTAATCGGCCGCGCCTTCGCGATACGCGGCGGCGGTGGTGGCGACATCCGTGAACGCGCTCATCACGATCACCGGCAGGTCCGGATGCGCGGCTTTCGCCTCGCGCAGCAGGGTCAGCCCGTCCGCGCCCGGGAGCCGCACGTCGCACAGCAACAGATCCGGCACCCCGCGGCGCAGCGCGCGCCGGGCATCCTCGGCGCTGGCGGATTCGATGACGTCATGCCCCGCGTCGCGCAGCGCCGTGGCCAGCACGAAACGCACCGCGCGATCGTCGTCGACGACATGGATGGTGTTCATGCGTCCGGCTCCGGAGTCCTCGGATAACGCGGCAGCAGCAACACGAAACAGGCCCCGGCTTCGCGCCGCTGCCAGTTCAATTCGCCGCCATGTTCGCGCGCGATTTCACGCGCCAGCGCAAGGCCCAGGCCCGTACCGCCGGCGCGCCCCGACACCATCGGCTCGAACAGCGTCTGCGCCAGTGCATCGGGGACGCCGTCGCCGTCGTCTTCGACCTCGATGCGGAGCGCCGGCACCCTTTGCCCGCGCCCGTCGCGCCACCCCATCTCGGCGCGGCTGCGCAGCACAATGCGATGCGCGTTCGCTTCCACCGCATTCCGAACCAGATTCAGCAACGCCTGCAGCACGCGATCGGGATCACCGTGCCACGCGGGCAGCGTGGGGTCGTAGTCACGTGCGAGCGCGACATCCGCACGCTCCGCCGCCAGCAATCCGGCCACGCGTTCCAGCAATGCATGCACGTTGATCGCACGGGTTGCCGTCGCATTGCGCGCGCCCAGCAGGCGTTCGGTCAGCGCGGCAAGCCGCGCGCTTTCGTCGCGGATCAATTGCGCGAGTTCACGTTGGCGCGCATCGGCGGCGCGTTGTTGCAGGAGTTGCGCCGCACCCGAAATCGCCGCGAGCGGGTTGCGCACCTCGTGCGCGAAGCCGCGCAACGATTCGGACAATCGCGAGGCGGTTTGCGCCGTCGAGGCCGGACGCGCTTCCAGCAGCACGTCCTCGCGGTTGGCGCTCACCTGGAAATCCAGCACGCATTCCCGGCCCGGGGCCGCGCAAAGCGTGATTGCATCCAGGCGCGCAACGCCGGGGTGTCCGAGCGCGTGTCGCGCCGCCGTTTCCAGCCGCGCATCGGCATGCAACGTGGAAACCGGCTGACCGAGCAGGCGCCGCGCGCCGACACCGATCATTTCGCAGAACGCGGGATTGGTGCGGACGAAGCGCAGGCCTTCGTCCAGCAACGCCACGCCCGTCGCCATCGCGTCGACGCCGCTCGCCTCGCCCGGTGCGATCCGCTCACCAACCTGGTTCATTGCACCAGTTTAGTGCGTCGATGGGCCTGGTGTCTGCGTGGCCGGCGCGGCCGTGCCCATCCGCATCAGCTTGCCTTGCAGGTTCCAGAGGATCCGCAGGTCCCCGGCGTCCAGTTGCGGCGCGGTGCCGGCGCGGTAGTGCCGATGGAAGGCGACGATCGCCGCGGTCGGGTCGCTGAGGTCGTAGCCGACCAGTTTCAGCGCCACCATCGGATCGAACCCGGATGGCGGATCGGGCAGGGCACCGGCGTCGTACCATAAGCCGAAACCATGCGCGGCCAGTTGATCCCACGGAAACCACACGCCCGGATCGTCCTTGCGCGTGGGCGCGATGTCGGCGTGGCCTACGATGCTGGTGCGCGGAATCCCGAGCCGCGTGGTGATGTCGGCCAGCAGGCGCAACAGCGATTCGATTTCCGGTTGCGCGAACGGCTCGTCGCCGTTGTTGTCCAACTCGATGCCGATCGAACGCGAGTTGACGTCGTCGGTCACGCCCCACTGCGAATCGCCGGCGTGCCACGCGCGTTCGTCTTCGGCGACCAGTTGGTAGATCGTGCCGTCCTTGCCGATCAGGTAGTGCGCGCTGACCGGGCCGCCGGAATTGCGCGTGCGCAGCGTGTCCAGCGCCTCCCGCGCGCTGCCTTCCTGCGTGTAGTGCAGCACGATCATGCTGGCCTGGCGCGCGTTGTAGTTCCCGGACGGCACCCACACCGCCAGCGGATTGCGCGGCGGCGCGGACACGCAGCCGGCGAGCAGCAGCAACGCGAACACGATACTCAAACACCGGCGCATTGGCGTATTGAATGCGCCGCGGTGCCTGCGCGCAAGTCTCGGCCAGGGGAAACCCGACCCATCGCAGTTGCCGCGCGGCGTGTGCGCGGACCCGGCGCGCGGCAACCCACCCGGGACGATCGATCCGGGGCTTCCTCAAACCTCGGCCCACATCCGCAGCAGGTTGTGGTAGGTGCCGATCAATGTCGTACGCGCGGTTTCGTCCGCGTTCGTTGCGCCGAGGCGCTGGATCGCGTTGTCGAGGTCGAACAGCAACGCGCGACGGGCATCATCGACGACCATGCTCTGCACCCAGAAGAAACTCGCCAGCCGCGCGCCGCGCGTGACCGGCGCGACGCGATGCAGGCTGGTGGCCGGATACAGCACCAGGTCGCCGGCATCGAGTTTCACCGAATGCGTGCCGTAGGTGTCCTCGACCAGCAGTTCGCCGCCGTCGTAACTGTCCTTCGATGAGAGGAACAAGGTCGCCGAAACATCGGTGCGCAACTTCGTCGCGGTGCCCGGGACCAGCCGGATCGCGCCGTCCACGTGCGCGCCGAATTGCATGCCCGTTTCATAGCGATTGAACATCGGCGGATACACGCGCGCCGGCAACGCGGCGCTGATGAACCGCGGATGGCGCTCCAGCGCGGCCAGCACCATGTCGCCCAATTCGCGCGCCAGCGGGGAGCGCTCGTCGATCTGTCGATTGCGTTTCACCGGCTCGCCCTGGAAGCCGGCGGTGACACGGCCATCCACCCATGCGTCGGCATCGCACAGGCGGGCCGCCATGTGTGCGGCCTGTGCGGGGGGCAGCAGCGCGGGAATGCGGATCAACATGGGTCCTGCCTGCAACGGATCAGTAGTGCCAGGTGGCGGTCACCATCGCCGTGCGTCCGATGCCCGGCACGGCGCGGCCGCCGTCGGAAGGAATCAGCGCGTCGAAATAGGACTTGTCGGTGAGGTTCCACAGGTTCAGGCGCAGATCGTAGCGCGGCTGGTGCCAGGCGACGGTTGCGTCCCAACGCGTATAACCGCCGACCGAAACCGTATTGCTGTTGCTGGCGAAGCGCGCGCCGACATAATTCGCGCCGCCGCCGAATTCCCAATCCGCATCCGGTTTCCATGTCGTCCACAGCGTGGCCGCATTGTCCGGCGTGTTGGCGGGCACGTTGCCCTGCGTGCCGTCCAGCGCGCGCACGATCTCCGCATCGTAATGCGTGTAGCCGCCGAATACCTGCCAGCCTTGCGTCAGGTGGCCGACGATGCCCAGCACCTCGCCGCGCACGCGCACGTTGCCGTCCAGTTCGTAATCGCCAGGCGCGACCTGTGTGCGTGCGTTGGTCTTGGTCACCTGGAACACCGCTGCGTTCAGCGACAACGCGTCCTGCCCCAGATCCCACTTGCCGCCGATTTCGTAGGACTCGTTCTGTTCCGGCGGCAATGCCTGCGTGCCGTTGCTGACGGTCAGCGCTTCCAGCGAGGGATCGAACGATGTGCCGTAAGACGCGTAATACGACTGCGATTCGTCCGGCTGCCAGATCACGCCCGCGCGCTTGCTGGTGAAGTACACGAGCTGATGCGCGTCCGGCGGCTGACTGGTGGTGTTGTCGAGTTCCGCGTCGAAGCGGTCGCGGCGCAAACCGGCCACCACTTTCCAGTGATCGCCGAAGGCCGCGGTGTCGTTGACGTACAGCGCGTACGTGTCGGCGCTGGCCTGCGCGAGGTTGCCCGGGGTGCTGACGACATCCGCCGGCTGCGGAAAGTACGCCGGGTCCACCAGCGACACGGTCGGCAGGCCGCTGCGCGTGTAGCCCTGGTTGTCGTAGCGGTCGCGCCCGATTTCGCTGCCGGCGATCAGCGTGTGTGCAACCCGCCCGGTCGTGAACTTCGCGATCAGGTCGGCCTGGTTGAACAGCGATGAATCGTGGATCACGCGGTCGTGGCTGGCGAGCTGCACCGCCAGATCCTCCAGCGGAAGCTCGGTGGGATTGCCGGCGTTGCGGTTCGGCACCGTGCCATCCGGCTCGACCAGATTGTTGGGCGCGGTTTCGCGCGCATCGGTCCGGTAATGGCTGTATTGCAACTGTTCGCGCAATGTCACGTTCGAATGGAACTCGTGTTCCATTCGCGCGCCGAACACGCCGACATCCTGTTTCGTGCGGTCGTCGGTGAGTCCGTAGAAATTGTCGTGGTTCACTTCCGCCGGATGGCCATTCACCGGCGGCAGGCCGTAGTCGGGCATGTCGTCGTTGTGCTGCAGCAGTGCCGACAAGGTGAGCGTGGTATCGGTGCCGATACCGAATTTCAGCGTGGGCGCAACCCCCCCGTCCTTCTGACTCATCACATCGCGCGTGCTGTGCAGGTCCTGGCCGAAGGCGTTGATGCGGAATGCGGAGCTGTCCGACAGCGGCTGGTTGAGATCCGCGCTGACGCGATAACGGTCGTCCGTGCCGATCGTCGTGCTGGCCGAGCCGAACGCGCGCAATTCCGGTTCCTTGCTGACCTGATTGATCACGCCGCCGGTCGAGCCGCGGCCGAACAGCATCGAGGACGGGCCTTCCAGCACGTCGACCGATTCGAGATCGAAGGTGTCGCGGTAATACTGGCCGCGGTCGCGAAAACCATCGAGATAGATGTCGGTGCGCGCGGAAAACCCGCGCAGGTTGATGTTGTTGCCGATCTGCCCGCCCTCGGCCGCGCCCAGCGTGATGCCCGGCACGTTGCGCAATGCATCCGATAGCGAGGTCGCGCCCTGCGCATCCAGCAGCGCGCGATCCACCTGCACCACCGTCTGCGGGATGTCGCGCGAAGCCGTCGGGATCTTCGCACCGACGCTGGAAGGTCCGGGCGCGTACTCATCGCGCAACGCCTGCGCGGTGACGTGGATCGTGCCCAGCGTTTGCGTGGCCGCGAGTGCGGAATTCGACGAGGTGCCACTCGGCGCCGACGCGGCTTCGTGCGCGTGGGAACCCGTGGTGGTCGACCCGCCGGCATCCACGCCCGCCGCTGCCGTCCCCGCCAGCGTGAGACCTGGCAGCGGCGCGCTCAGCGCGATACACAACGCCGAACACAGCGGCTTCAGGCTTGATCGTCGTACTTTCACTTTTTCTCTCTTTCGATCCCGCCCATCGGGAATGCGCTTTTTGTCGCGAATGATAACGATTCGTATTCATGTAAACAAGAACGCAGTGTCCGATGACCGAAACGACAGCGGGCGCCGAAGCGCCCGCTGCTTGACCCATTTTTCGATCGACTCTCAGATCGAGTAATACATCTGGTACTCCAGCGGATGCGTGGACGCGCGGTATTTGGTGACTTCCTGCATCTTCAGCGCGATGTAGCCGTCGATGAAGTCGTCGCTCATCACGCCGCCGGCGGTGAGGAAGGCACGGTCGCGGTCGAGGTGTTCCAGCGCCTGGTCGAGCGAAGAGCACACCTGCGGGATGTTGCGTTCCTCTTCCGGCGGCAGGTCGTAGAGATCCTTGTCCATCGGCGCGCCGGGATCGATCTTGTTCAGGATGCCGTCCAGCCCGGCCATCATCAACGCGGTGAAGGTGAGGTAACCCGAATTCATCGGATCGGGAAAACGCACTTCGATGCGGCGGCCCTTCGGATTGGCGACGTGCGGGATGCGGCAGCTCGCCGAGCGGTTGCGCGCGGAGTAGGCCAGCATCACCGGTGCCTCGAAACCCGGCACCAGCCGCTTGTAGGAATTGGTCGTGGAATTGGAGAACGCGTTGATCGCGCGCGCGTGCTTGAAGATGCCGCCGATGTACCACAGCGCGGTCTGCGAAAGCCCGCCGTAGAGTTCGCCGGCGAACAGGTTCTTGCCGTCCTTGGCCAACGACTGGTGCACGTGCATGCCGGAGCCATTGTCGCCCACCACCGGCTTGGCCATGAAGGTGACGGTCTTGCCGGCCGCGTGCGCGACGTTCTTGATGACGTGCTTCATCGTCAGCAGTTCGTCGGCCTTGTGCAGCAGCGTGTTGAAACGCGTGCCGATTTCGCATTGGCCGGCGGTGGCGACTTCGTGATGGTGCACCTCGGTGAGGATGCCGAGCGATTCCAGCACCTGGCACATTTCCGCGCGCAGGTCGGAAAGCGAATCCACCGGCGGCACCGGGAAGTAGCCGCCCTTCACGCCGGGGCGGTGCCCGTGGTTGCCTTCTTCGTAGCGGCGATGCGACGACCACGCGGCTTCTTCCGATTCGATCTCGTAAAACACGTGGCCCATGTCGTTGCGGTAGCGCACGCCGTCGAAGATGAAGAACTCGGGTTCCGGTCCGAAGAACGCGGTGTCGGCGACGCCCGTGGATTTCAGGAATGCCTCGGCGCGTCGTGCGATCGAGCGCGGGTCGCGCGCGTAGGCCTGCATCGTCGAAGGCTCGAGCACGTCGCATGTGATCGCCATCTGTTTGTGCGCGGCGAACGGGTCGATGAAGGCCGTGTCGGCGTCTGGCATCAGCACCATGTCCGATTCGTTGATGCCTTTCCACCCCGAGATCGAGGAGCCATCGAACATCTTGCCGTCCTCGAAGGTGCCCTCGTCGATGGCGTGCGCGGGGAACGACACGTGGTGCTGCACGCCGCGCATGTCGGCGAAGCGCAGGTCGACGAAGGCGACGTTTTCGTCTTTAAGGGTTTTCAGGACTTTGTCGGCGGTGGACATGGCGACCTCGCGGGTAGGAATGCCAAACTAACGCAAGGGGTGTGCCACGACATGCTGCCATGCAGATCAATGAGTTGGGCGGAGCAGCAAACCCAATAGCACCATATTTGTGCGCAGGATGCACCGTAACAATGCATTGGATAATCCAGGCAGGCGCTTGCGATTCCCGGCTTTCACTGTGGACCGAAAGGCTCGATTCGCAACCGGCTCGGACGCGACGTGGCGCACCGCGACGCGGTCCGGTCCCGCATCGGCATCGCAGGAGAGATGGCTGGCGGGCAAACGAACTCGACCGCGATTGCGCCGCGACGGACTTCATGCGCGGCGACACCCGAGTCGCACCGGGATTGCTCCGGCGTTCCTTTGCATGGCCTTTGGCCGACAGGCGCATCCACATGCAGCTTGCCGGCCCGGCTTGCCGCTGTTGCATACTAGGGAAACTCTGATTTATCAGAGTTCCGCGCGGCACAGGGACGTGCCGCACGCGAATCAAGCATGCTCGTGTTGCATGTGCTTGATTCGCGAAGCCGAGTCCGGACAGGCGCCGGACTCGGCGCGCTCTGACCAATCCGGGATGGATCGGTTCAGAGCTTCCCTGACTGCCGGACAGCGGAGAACATGCGTGGACGAAAACGTGCGCAGCGGCAGTGGGGGCTCGTGGCGCGTCGAGTGGCCGTTGCCGGTGGCCGCGGTGATCCTGGCCGTCGGCTGGTCGTACAAGTCCGCATTCGCGGCGGACACGGCATCGAACGCGGCGATCGGCATCGCCTTCGTCGCGTTCTTCATCGGCGCATTGCTGTCCGCCATCGCGGCCACGCGGCAGGCCGAACACCTCGCGGTGCGCTTCGGCGAGCCCTACGGCACGCTGATGCTCACGCTTTCGGCGATCTCGCTGGAGATCGCTACGGTGGTCACGGTGATGCTGCACAACGCGGACAACCCGGAATTCGGCCGCGACACCATGTTCTCGGTGGTCATGATCGTGCTGAACGGCATCATCGGCGTCGCGCTGCTGGTCGGCGGGCTGCGCCACGGCGAACAGCGCTACAACCTGCGCGGCGCGAATGCCTTTCTCAGCCTGCTGATCCCGCTGGCGACGCTGGCGCTGATCTGGCCGGACTTCACGGTCACTTCCGGCATCGGCACCCTGTCGCTGTTGCAGAAGATCTTCCTGCTCGCGATGTCGCTGCTGATGTACGCGGCGTTCCTGGTGATCCAGACGCGCACGCATACCAGCTTCTTCATCGCCGAGGGGCAAAGCGAATCCGACGAGCACGAACACGCATCCCCGCACGGCTGGCCGCGCCACGCGGCGCTGCTGTTCGTGTACCTCCTGCTGGTGGTGCTGATCGCGAAGCTGTTCGCGCTGCCGCTGGAGACCTCGGTGTCGCGGCTGCAACTGCCGCCTGCGGCGGCGGGCTTCGCCGTGGCGATCCTGGTGCTCGCCCCCGAAGCGATCGCGGCAATCCGCGCCGCGCGCTTCAACCAGATGCAGCGTGCGATGAACGTCGGGCTGGGCACGGCGCTTTCGACGATCGCGCTGACCGTGCCGGCGGTGCTGCTGATCGACCTGTTCACGGGCAACGCCGCGGTGCTGGGCCTGAGCGCGGCGAACACGATGCTGCTGGCGCTGACCTTCGCGGTCTCGATGCTGACGTTCAGCAGCGGCCGCACCTACGCGATGCAGGGCCTGGTGCACCTGTTGCTGTTCCTGTCCTACATCGTGCTGATCTTCTCGCCGTAGCGCACCGCCGGACGCGCGTACAATCCCGCGTCGCCCGCCGCCCGAGTCCGTCCCATGCACGACCTGCTGCGCGTCCTCCTCCTCGGCATCATCGAGGGCATCACCGAATTCCTGCCGATCTCCTCGACGGGCCATCTGCTGATCGCCGAACACTGGCTGGGCGCGCGCTCGGACTTGTTCAACATCGGCATCCAGGCCGGCGCGATCCTGGCGATCACGCTGGTGTACTGGCAACGCATCTGGCAATTGCTGACGCAATGGCGCGATCCTGGCACGCGCGATTACCTGTTGAAACTGATCGTCGCATTCCTGATCACCTGCGTGCTCGGCTTCATCGCGGTGAAGCTGGGCTTCGAATTGCCCAAGACGGTGACGCCGATTGCGTGGGCGCTGATCATCGGCGGCCTCTGGATGCTGGGCGCGGAGTGGTACGCGGCGCGCCAGCCGGATCGCACCCGCGTGACGTGGACGGTCGCCGTGCTCGTCGGCATCGCGCAGATGATCGCCGGCATCTTTCCCGGCACCTCGCGATCCGGCGCGACCATCTTCGCGGCGATGCTGTTCGGGACTTCCGATCGCGCGGCGGCCACGGAATTCGCGTTCCTGGTCGGCATCCCGACCATGTATGCCGCGACCGGTTACGAATTGCTGAAGGTGTTGAAGGGCGGCGGCGCGGCGCACGAAGACTGGCGCGCGCTGATCGTCGGATTCATCGTATCGCTGGTCGTGGCGTTCGCGGCGGTGAAGTGGTTGTTGCACTACATCCGCTCGCACCGCTATACGCCGTTCGCGGTCTACCGCATCGCGCTGGGCATCGCTTTGTTGCTGTGGTTGCCGGCCGGAGCTTGATTCGGTGCGCGAACGCCCCCCGGGATGACGACGGCGGGTTTTCGCGATCAATCCTTCGGCGGCGCGGCGACGTTGGCCATGCGGTTGAAATCGCCGATGCCGCCGACCAGCAGGGCGATCGCTTCGCGTTCGGCCTGCGTCAGATCCGGGTGCCACGAATCCAGGATCATCACCACGCGAACCTTGTCGCTGCGATTCCACGCCTCGTGCTCGAAGGTGTCGTCGAAGGTGACGCAGCGGCCTTCCTGCCAGGCGTGCTCGATGCCGCCGACGCGGATGGCGCAGTTCTCCGGCACGATCAACGGCAGGTGCGTGACCAGGCGCGTGTTGGTGATGCCGTGGTGCGGCAGGATGTGCGAACCCGGGGTCAATACCGAGAACAGCACTTCCGGCGCGTGCTCGCGGATGTGCACCAGCGGCAATGAAGCCAGGACTTCGGCGGTGCGCGGGCAGCGCCGCGCGTTCTGTTCGAACACTTCGCCGTGGCGATGGAAGAAAAACGCATCCCAGCGCGGCGCGCCGTTTTCGCCACGCAGGAGTTTGTGCTCTTCCAGCAGCCTGACATCCGCGGTGCCAAGGAACGGCTCGATGCCTTGATGGTCCGCGAGCACCGCCAGCAGTTCCGCGCGGATCGCTTCGGTGTGGGTTTCCAGCCCGGCGTGCCAGGGAAACAGCTCGCGCTCGAAATAGGGCTGCGTGCGCAGGCCCGGAACGTAGAAGAACTTGCAGAACTGGCGCGGGTCGGGATAGTTGGCGGGCGCATCGCCCAGATAGATCGCCAGGCCCTGCTCGACGCGGCGCAGCGCGTCCGCACCGTGTCGTTGCCGCAGCGGCAGAAGCAGGTCGAGAAACATACGCCTGCGATTTTCATTGACCGTACGCATCGCGTGCAGCACCGCCACGCGCAGGCCCGGCGCCGTGGTGGCTTCGCTCAGCCACAACCCACGATTCTGCGCGGCCATGATCGCGCCGAAATAGCTCGCCGTCGCGTCGTAACTTCGCCCGATCCGTTCCAGCGCCGCGCCACGGTGCAGGCGCGAAACAAAATGATCCGGATCGAGGCGCAGGGCCTGGTCGAAAGCCTCGACCGCCTCCGCCGCACGATCTGCGCCAAGGTGCACCAGCCCGAGGGTCTTGCGGATTTCCGGCTGTCCCGGATCCAGTTCCACCGCGCGCTCGAGCATGCGCTGCGCATCCGCGAACTCGCCGCGCGCCAGCGCGCACATCGCGATGAAGTTCAAGGCCTCCGGCGTATCCGGCGCGGATGACAGCGCGGCGCGATAACTTGCCTCGGCCTGCGCGATGCGGCCGTCGCGCGCGTGCGCGCGCGCCTGTTCGAGCCACTGCGGACTGGAGGAAACCTCATGCATGACCGTGCCACGTTACCACGCAGGGTGGGTTTCAACCCGCCCTAACGTTCCACCATGCGCGCAAACCATTCCCAACCCGGTACACGTTCGGCGATCAGCTTGACGCAGGTCAGCAGCGGCACGGCCAGCAGCGCGCCTGGGATGCCCCACATCCAGCCCCATGCCAGCAGCCACACCAGGATGGCCAGCGGCGCCAGGCGCATCCGCCGGCCCATGATCAAGGGCGTGATCAGGTTTCCCTCCGCCGCCGCGACCACGGCAAAACAGAACGCTGGCAGCAACGCGTGGGACAACGCGTTGAAGTGCAACACGCCCACCGCGCACAGCAGGACGGTGGAAGCGATGGCGCCGAGGTAGGGCATGAAGTTCAGCAATGCCGCCACACAGCCCCACAACACCGGGTCGGGCATTTTCCAGTACCACAGGATGCCTGCCGTGACCACGCCCAAGGCGGCGTTGATCAAGGTCACCGTGAGCAGGTAACGTGAAATCTCGTGCTGGATGCCGCGCACGAGGTTGATGGCGATCCGGCGATAGGCGAAACGCGGCGACGCGGCCGCCAGCCTTCGTCGCATGTGATCGCCGTAGGTGAGGAAGAAGAACACCAGCAACAACACCGTGAGCGCTTCCGCCAGCACGCGCGGCGCGAGCAACAACAGGTCGCCGACGCCGAAAGCAGGCGGCGCGCCGACGGCAGCGGGCGCGGGCGCGCCCACGCCGAAACCGATGAGCGATTGCGACGCGGCGTGGCTCGCCGCGTTGAGCGGCCGGGTCATCTGGCGCACCTTTGGGGCGAGCTGGTGCAATACCTGCGGCGCCTGCCGGATCCATTCCTCGGCGGGGCCGGTGATCAGCACGGCCGCCCCGGCCAGCAAGGCGAGCACAGCCGCCATCACCAGCAGCGCGCCGAACGCGCGCGGCACATGCAACCGGTGCAGCAGCCGCACCACCGGATTCAGCCCGAGCCCGATGAAGGCGGCCAGCACCAGGGGAATCAGCAGGGTGCGTGCGGCCACCAGGGATGCTGCGACCGCGAGGAACATCAGCACCAGCAACGGAATCCGCAGCGCGCGCCAGCGCCGGGCGCGGCGGCGGCTCAGTGCAGCCGCCCTGCGCTTGCGCCGTGGTGCGACGGGCACGGGGGCGGCGTTCGCGCTGGCCGGACCCAGTTCGACCGGAACAGGTTCGCCCGGAACCGTCGCTTCCGTCCCGAGTGGCCAGACAGGCGTCGACATCGATACCCCCTTCCACATCCGGCGCCACGATCACCCGCCGCCGAAACAGCTCCGCAGCAACTGGATCGCCGGACCGCCCCCCAGCCTCGCGCCCGCCCAAACCGCATCGGCTCCCACGCGCAGGCGTCCTGCCAGGAAACCCACGCCCGCCGCGACGCCGAGCACCGGCACCGGATAGGCACGATAGGCTTCACCGGCTTCGGATACCGCCGCCTGCAATTGTCCGCGTGCGAACAGGCACTCGGCCAGGGCCTGGTCGCGCGCCTTCAATGCCTGCAGGTATTTCATGCGCGTGTCTCCGTGGAAGAGGCCGGGCGGGCCGATGCGTGGTCGAACTCCCGCGACAATTGATGCCCCAGCGCGCGCAATTCCGCGCGCGATTGCGGGAAAGAGGCGTGCCTCACGCCGCGCTTCAGGGCGAACCACAGCCCCACGATCAACGCGATGTGCCCGAGTACCAGCAACGCCAGCGCGATGCCGACCGAATGCGTGGCCATCGCCAGCGCCCAGCCGATCAACGCGACCGTGCACGTCCACAACGAAACCGCCAGCGCGATCAGGGCAATGGTGCCGATGAAGAACAGCGGCACGCCGTGGCGCACGATCCTGCTCTCCGCGAGCAGCAATTGCGCCAGCGCGCCGAAGAAACGCTTCAGCGAAATGCCGAGGGTACCCGCCGCGGCATAGAGGCTTTCGAGCTGCTCCAGCAACGGCGCGGACGCCGCTTTCGGTTCCGCTGCGGAATCCGCCGCACGCGCATCCTGCGCCGTGCGCGCGGCGGCATCGGGCGGCGCTTCGGCGGAGGGTGCGCTCATGCGCCCACGATCAGCGCCGGCCACCCAGCAGGCGGCCGATCACCCAGCCCGCGCCCAGCGCGATCGCGACCGACTGCACCGGACGCTCGCGCACGAAATCGCGCATCGCGTCGAAGGCGTCGGTTGCGCGTTCGCGCGCATCTTCCGCCAGTTCGCGGCCGCGATCGCGCGCGTCTTCGAATGCCTCGCGGCTGCGCTCGCGCAGTTCGGCGGCTTTTTCGCCGGCGCGAATGGCGGCGCGCGCGCTGGCATCGGTCGCATGGTGCATGCCGTGCTCCACGCGATCGGCTGCCGCATCGAACTTCTGCTTGGCGGCCTGCACCGTCTCGGTGGTGCCCTGCTTGAAACGCTCCGCGCCGGATTCGATGCGCGACGCCGACGGGGCGGAACCGCTCGCATCGGACGGATCGGAAACGGGTAGGTTGGCCATGGTCTTCACCTCTTCGGCTGCGCGGAGAAAGTTCGCGCGGGAACCGACAGTATCCGGCAACCGCGTGAACGGCAGGTTGCCGCGGCGTTAACCGGCCTGCGGATTCAGGCGGTAGGTGCCGACCCGACGCGCCTCGGCAAGGACCTTGCCGCGCAGGGCCTGTTGCATCCGAGGCCAGTCGAATGCCTCGGGAAGCGCAAGCTTCGGGTCATCCAGCGCATACAGGCGGAACTGGTAGTGGTGCAGGCGCAGGTCGTTCCACGGCGGGCAGGGGCCGTCATAGCCGAGATAATCGCCGCGCATCTGCGGATCGGATGCGAACCAGCCGGTGTAATCGTTGCGGCCCTGGCGCGATCCCGGCGGACCGTCCGGCGCACGCTTGCCGTGCGGGACGACGCCATCGCTGCACGCGCCTGCCGCGATCTCGTTGCACGTCGGCGGAATGTCGATCATCAACCAGTGCGCGAATTCCACCCTCGGCAATTCGGCGGGAACGAAACGACCTTGCTGGTTGACGTCATCGCCGCGGCTGGGCACGTCCACGTCGATGCAGGCCAGCGCGAACGCGCGCGTGCCTTCCGGTGCATCGCTCCAGGCCAGATGCGGATTGCGGTTGGCGGACCATACGCAAGGCTCGCTGTCGCCGCGCCTGCCGAACGCGAATTCGTCCGGAATCGGAGCGTCATCTTCGAAACTGTCGCTGTGCAGCCGCATCGCATCACTTCCCGTAGGTCACGCGGTAGATCGCGCCGTTGTAGTCATCGGAAACCAGCAGGCTGCCGTCGGGCAGCGGTTGCACGTCGGCCGGACGGCCGAGCGTTTCCTGGCCGTCCAGAAAACCGGTGAGGAACGGTTGCTGGCCGGTCGCCTTGTCGCCCTGCACTTGCACCGCCACCACGCGATAGCCGGCCTTGCTGGAGCGATTCCACGACCCGTGTTCGGCGATGAAGACGGCATCCCGGTACGACTTCGGAAACATCGTGCCGGTGTAGAAACGCATTCCCAATGTCGCGACATGCGCGCCCGGCTTGAATGCGGGCGGCGCGAAGTCCTTGCAGGGATGGCCCTTGCCGAAATCCGGATCGGGAATGTCGCCGGCGTGGCAATACGGGAATCCGAAGTTCTCACCCGCGCGGTCCACGCGATTCAACTCGTCGGAGGGGATGTCGTCTCCAAGATCGTCGCGGCCGTTGTCGGTGAACCACAGCTTGTTCGAACCGGGCTGCCAGTCGAAACCGGCGCTGTTGCGCACACCCAGCGCGACGTCCTGCAGGTCCGACCCATCCGGATTCATGCGGATGATCTTGCCGAAGCCGGGTTTGTCGCACACGTTGCACGGGGCGCCGATCGACACGTACAGCTTGCCGTCCGGGCCGAAGGCGATGAAACGGCCGTTGGCGTGCGCGCGATCGGGCAGCTTGTCCGTGATCACCTGCGGTTGCGGCGGATGGTCGAGGTTGGCTTCGATGTCCGGGAACTTCAGGATGCGGTCGATCGCCGAAACGTACAGCGCGCCGTCGTGGAACGCGACGCCGCTGGGCTCGCGCAAACCGGAGGCGATCACGCGCACCTTGTCGGCGCGGCCGTCGTGGCCGGCGTCGGTCAGCGCATACACCTTGCCCGCGTCGGAAGAACCCACGAACAGCGTGCCCTTGTCGCCCAGCGCCATCTTGCGCGCGTTGGGCACATCGGCGCTGTAGACGGCCACGTGGAACCCCTGCGGCAACTGCAGCCGGTCGACCAGCGGCGCGGAGGTCGCGGCAACACACCCCGCGCACATGCCCAACGCCATCCAGATACCCACGCGCCTCGTCTTGACCATGCCCATCCCACCACTCCGCCAGCCGGGAAACCGAGCCTACTCCCCTTCGGTGAATGGCGGGCGAAAGCGTGCCGTCACTCCAGCTCGGCGAAAGCCCCGGCCAGCGCCTCGCGGTACTGCCGCCAATGGCCGGGCGGGAAAGCCACCGGCATGCCGGCACGGTTTCTTTCGACCACATGCGATCCCGGCGCAAGTTCGCCGATGCCGAGGAATACCGCCAGCGCACGCGCCGCGTCGCCGCCCGCGTCCGGATCCGCCGCACGCACGTCCTCGAGGACATGCGACGGCAGCAGTTCCGTCGCGAGGCGATGATGGGCAAGCTGGCGTTTCATCCAGCGCGCGACCGAAACAGGATCTCCTTCGATCCCGCGGCTGTCGCCGCCGAAGGCCAGCCAGTTCAACAACGCGTCGCGCGGATCGCCCGCAACCCGCAACAGGCGCACCCCCGGCAGGGCCTGCTTCAGCGCAGGCAGCACGCGCGCATCCAGCGTCGATACCCAATCGATGACGAGCGCGCCGCCCGGAGAAGTTTCGCGTTGCAGCACGCGCGCGTAGCGACGTTGCAACCTGTGCAGCGCGGCTTCATCGAGCGGTTGCAGCAGCCGTGGCTCGAACGGCGAGGAAAGGACATCGCTTCCCGGAACCCTCCGTTGGCGACGCACCCGCAGTTGCGGTTGCTCGCCCAGCAGGGCGGCCAGCCGCGGCAACCCTGCACCGGGCAAGCCGACCAGCAACACCGGCGACGCGAGCGCCCTATCCTGCAACGGCCGGGCATCCGCGCGCCCGTGTATCCGGGCCAGCAGCGCGGCATCGAGTTCGGGCAGCTCCGGCAACGGTACCGCGGATTCACGCAGCGTTGCTTCGAAAGCGCGCACCGCTTGCGCCCATTGTCCGAGCTTGTCCTGCGCCAGGCCGACCAGTTTCCAGCGCCGCCGGGACAATGCCGGCAATTCCTGCCATTGCGATTCCTCCAGCGCCTGCAAGGCCTGCAGCGCTTCGGAAGCATCGTCGTTGCGCAGGGCTCCGCGCGCGCGCAGCATCGCCAGACCCGGTGATTGCCCCCCGCCGGGAGGAATGCGGCGCACCTGTTGCAATGCGGCTTCGTATTCTCCCGCGCGTTCCAGGGCCAGCGCAAAGCCGGCCTGAGCGTTGGCGTCGTCCGGCAGCAAGGGCGACGCCTCGCGCCACCACGGCAGTGCCTCCGCGTGCCTGCCCTGCTGGCCCAGCAAGGTGGCAACGGCGACCCTGGGATAACCCGCCTGCGGGTAGCGCGCCGCCCGATCGACCAATCCCGAAATCGCTTCCGCGGCGCGGCCGCTGCGTGCCAGCGAATCGGCGCGGCGGATGGCGGCCAGATGCAGATCGGGATCGTTTCGCAGGGCCTGCTCGTATTGCGCGATCGCATCTTCGTGGCGTTGTTGCAGTCGTGCGATATCGCCCAGCCCCAGATGCGCGGCGGCGAGCTGCTCCCCCTGCGCGAGCAGGGCTTCGAACGCAGCGCCGGCGCCTTGCGCATCGCCCTTCTGCAACAACGCATTGCCGAGGATGTTCCACGCCATGGCGTAATCGGGCTTGAGCGCCAGCGCGTTGTTCGCGGCGCGCACGGCGAAATCCGGCGTGTTCATCGCCAGCATCACGTTGGCGAGGCTGCCCTGGATCAGCGCGTCGTTGGCGGCGAGCTTGGCCGCCTCGGCCAGGTACCGCGACGCCTTCGTCAACTCGTTGCGCGTGAACGCGATGTTGCCCAGCCCCGCCAGCGATTGCGCGTCGTTCTCGTCGGCGCGCAAGGCAATCCGGAAGTGCGATTCGGCGTCTTCCAGTTGTCCGCGCAGGAACGCGATCTGTCCCAGGCCCGTGTGCGCGTTGGTCAGGTTGGGGTTCAGTTCCTTCGCGCGCAGGTAGGCCTTCTCGGCAGAATCCAGATGGCCCGCGTGCAATTGCATCTCGCCCAGCGTGTATCGAAACACCGCTCGCTGCGGATCGCGGTCGATCGCCCGCTCCACCAGCGCGACGCCCTCGGCCGCATCGCCGCGCTGCCCGCGCACGATGCCCAGCAGGTGCAGCACTTCCGCATCGTCCGGGTCGATGCCGAGCAGTTCGCGATAACCGGCCTCGGCTTCGGACAGCCGCCCGGCGCGGTGCAATTCGATGATGTCGTCGAGCATCCGGTTTCCGTCGTGTGAACGTGAAATGGCTGGTCCGAGCCGCGGCGAAAATGTCGAATCAAGCCCTAGCGCCGCCTGCAGCGACCCGTCGTACGAGGTGGGTCGGTGCGCTGTCCACCCGGACGTGACGCCGGCAATTATGCAGCAGGCGGCTGCGTCAACGCCGCCAGCCGCTCGACAATGTAATCCTCGGCAAAACTGGAAAGCTTCAGGTCGCTGATGAACCCGCAGTGGCCGCCGCGCGCGGTGATGTCCAGTTCCACGTTGTCGGGCAATTGCAGGCGCTCGAAGTCTTCCACCGGGATCACCGGGTCGTCGCGCGAAGTCAGGGTCCAGGTGCGCACAGCGAGTTGCGCCAGTTGGCCGCGCGCGACCGAATAACCCTCCAGGTAATTTTCCAGCGTGCCGAAATCGGTGTGCCGTTGCACCAGCGCGGTGGTGAGCCCGCGCAGATCGCCGCGCAACTCGCGCGGATCGAACAGGTGCTTGTGCGGAAACGCGCGCTGCTTGCGTCGCAGCGAACGCCGCCACTTGTGCATGAAATACGCGTGGTAGACCCACGGCGCGTGCTCGATCGAAAACAGGCCAGCGTGCGGATCGATCACCGGGCAGATCGCCACCGCGCCGTCCAGCGGCAACCCGGAATTCGGGCCCTGCAGCGCCACGCGCAAGGCGAAGTTGCCGCCCAGCGAAAACCCGACCACCGCGCGCGGCCGCAGCGGATTCGTCGCGACGAACGAACGCACCGCGCCGATCGCCTCGTCCAGCAGGCAGGAATGGAAGATGCCTTCGTTGAGGTGGTGCGTGTCGCCGTGATCGCGGAAATTCAGGCGGAACACGTCCCAGCCTTCGCGCAGCAGGCGCCCGCCGGTCTGCAGCAGATAGGTGGAACGCATGCTGCCTTCCCATCCGTGGAACAGCACCGCCATGCCGCGCGGTTTCGGCAACGCGGTTTGCGCGGTGTGGAATCCTTGCAGGCGCACGCCGCCGCCTGCGTCGAGGATCAGTTCCTGCGCTTCGCTTTCGAGCTGGCGCGCGCGCTTCCTCAGCAGCACGCGGCGCAGCCCGCTCGATGCCAGCGTGGATTGCACATGCGGGTTGCGCAACAGCCACGGCGGCCGGTACTCCAGTTCCCGTACCGCATTCATGTCGCGTAACCCAATGCGGCGGCAATCCGCGCACGCGCGGTATCGGCCATGCGGCGGCGGCCATCGTCGGTGATCGCGACCGGTTGGAGGAAGTGCACCTGCGCGACGATGCGCCGTTCGCCCAGCACGCGCCACAGGTTGCCGATGAAGCTTTCGCCCGCTGCGAACGCCACGCCCGGCCATGGCGCACCGCCACGCAGATAGCGGATCGCCACCGGCTGCACCGCTGCGTTCGCGTCGAGCGCGGCCTGGAAAATCCGCGCGTGAAAAACCTTCAGCGTGCCCGCAGGCGCGGTGCCGCCCTCCGGAAACGCCGCCACGCTGTAACCGGCGCGCAGACGATCGCTCATCTGCCCCATCACCGCACCCAGCGAGTGCGTGCTGCCGCGCTGGTGGAAGATCGTGCCGCCGCGGCGCGCCATCCAGCTGACCAGCGGCCAGCGCGCGATTTCGGCCTTCGCCACGAACCCGGCCTCGCGCTGCGTGTGTAGCACGGTGATGTCCATCCACGAACCATGGTTGGAGACGAACATCACCGGATCCGGCAGCGGCTCGCCCACGCGCTGCACGCGCACGCCGAACATCGCGAGGAACGCGCGCGACCAGCCGCGGATCAGGCCCCCGCCGACCGTGCCCGGACGCGGCGGCCCGAACGGCAGGATGAAGATGGCGAGCAGGCAACCGCCCAGCACCACCAGCAGGATCGCCGGGACGCGCCAGACATAACGCGTTGGCCGCAGCGGGTCCCGCCGTTGCGCGCCGGGATCGAGGGAAACTTCCATCGCGTCACTTTAACGAAAACCGCGCGCAGCGACACGCGATCCAGCACCGGTTGCGGCACGGGGGATTACACTAGGATTCATTCTCCAGCCCGGCTTCCCGGGATGAGGCGACCATGAACACCCCGCCGCGCCGCGTCGAACACCAGCAGACCGACCGGGGCTACATCCCGGTGTACGCCACCGGCATCGTCGAGCAGCCGTGGGCGGAGTATTCGCGCACCGACCACGAGGTCTGGGCGCAGCTGTTCCGCCGCCAGCGCGAGATCCTGAAGCATCGCGCCACGCGCGAATTCATCGACAACCAGGAACGCTTCGGCATGTCGCCCGATGCGATCCCGAAGTTCGAAGACCTGAACCGCGTGCTGCAAGCCGGCACCGGCTGGGAAATCGTCGGCGTGGAAGGGCTGCTGCCCGACCAGGTGTTCTTCGACCACCTCGCCAACCGTCGTTTCCCGGTGAGCTGGTGGATCAGGAAACCCGAGCAACTCGATTACCTGTCCGAGCCCGACCTGTTCCACGACCTGTTCGGCCACGTGCCGATGCTGCTCAACCCCGTATTCGCCGACTACGTGCAGGCCTACGGCCGCGGCGGCGTCAAGGCCCACGCCATCGGCGCGGAAGCGCTGATGAATCTGACGCGCCTGTACTGGTACACGGTCGAATTCGGCCTGATCAGCACATCGGAGGGTTTGCGCATCTACGGCTCCGGCATCGTCAGCTCGAAAGGCGAATCGGTGTATTGCCTGGAATCGGATTCGCCGAACAGGATCGGCTTCGACCTCGAACGCATCATGCGCACGCGCTACAAGATCGACACCTACCAGCAGACCTACTTCGTGATCGACAGCTTCGAGCAGTTGATGGACGCCACCCGACCCGACTTCACCCCGATCTACGAACGCCTCGCCAAACTGGATTCATTTCCCGCCGGCGAACCGCAAGTCGGCGACCGCGTGATCCATCGCGGAACGGGGGATGGGTGGGCGAAGGGCGAGGACATTTGAACCTCGTAAACGTAAACAAGGTTTTAACAACTGGCCT
>JAFEEJ010000226.1 GCA_018241145.1 Pseudomonadota bacterium
GACGCACGGGATTTCGCCGCGACGACTTCGAACGGCGGGGCGGCGAGTCGTCGCAGCGGTCGCTGGTGGGCACCGGCGATCGCATTGGTGCTGGTCGCGCTGCTGGGCGGCGTGTACGCGTGGCGCGTGGCGAAGGAGCCATCGCGGGCCGGCACGCCCTCACCGGATCCCGGTGCGGTGGCGATCGTCGATTTCAACAACCTCTCCGGCAATGCGAAGGATGCGTGGCTGGGCCCGGCGCTGGAACAGATGCTGGCGACCGAAGTCGCGGCGAACGGCAAGCTGCACGCGGTTTCCGAAGAACTGGTGCGGCCCGCGCGCGCGGATTTGCCCGCGCCCGATGCGGGCGGCTATTCGCCTTCGAGCCTCGCGGTCTTGCAGCGCCGGCTGGGGGCGCACTACGTGCTGAGCGGCGCATACCTGGTTTCGGGCGCGACGGATACGCCGCAACTGCGCGTCGATCTCACCGTGCAGGACGCTCAGAGCGGCGCGATGTTCGCCTCGTTTTCGCGCACCGCCGCGGTCAACGATCTGCCGCGTCTGGTGGGGCAGGTCGGCGTGGCCTTGCGCGATCGTTTCGGCGAAGGCTCCTCCAATCCGGAAACGTTGAAGCAGATCGCCGCCGTGCAGCCGCCGACTTCGGAAGTGGCGCGGCACATCGGGTTCGCCCTGCAGGCGCTGGACCAGTTCGACGCCGCGCGCGCGCGCGACGAGTTGCTGCAGGCGATCGCCCAGGCGCCCGGTTACGCGCCTGCCTATGTGTATCTGTCACGCGCCTGGTCGGCACTGGGCTATCGTGCCCGTGCGGTCGCGGCAGCGAAGCAAGCCGCGCAATACGCCGACGGCCTGCCGCGCGAGGAACAGTTGCAGATCCGCACGCAACAGGCGATGTTGTCGGGCGATGCCGCGCAGGCGGCCGCGTTGCGGGGCGAACTGGCGGCCTTGCGTCCGCAGGACCCCGAATACCGCCTGCAATGGATCGGCGCCTTGACCGTCGCCGCGAAATACATGCAGGCGCAGGCGGCCATCGACGCCGCGCGCAAGCTGCCCGCGCTCGCCGGCGATCCGCGGGTGGAACTGGCCGCCGCGAACCTAGAATTCTCGCGCGATGCCTCCGCAGCGATGATCCCGCACGCGCGCCTGGCGCTCGCGCAGGCGCGGCAGCGCAATGAAACCGGGCTCGTCGCCGAAGCCGAACTGCAACTGGGGATCGCGCTCGGCCAGGATCCGCGGGCCGAAGCGTTGCTGCGCGCCGCGGCAGCGGATTACCGCCGCATCGGCAATCCGCACGGCGAAGCGCACGCCTGGCAGAACCTCGGCAACCTGCAAGGTTGGCGCAACCAGATTGCGCTGGAACGGGAAAGCTACCAGCGTGCGATGACGATCTATCAGGGCATCGGCGATCTGGGCGGCGAAGCCGCGATCTACGACAATCTTTCCGACATGCTGTGGAACGCAGGCGATCGCGACGGCGCCGAAGCCGCGTTGCGGCAGGCGTTGGCGATTGCGCGCGAAACCGGCGATGCGGAAAGGCAGGCGTGGACGCTCACCGGGCTCGCCACGGTGATGTCGGACGACTCGGCCAGCGACGAAGCCGCGGCGATGTACCGCGAGGCGGTCGCGCTGGATCGTGGAAGCGGTGCGCGTTCGCACCTTGTTTTTGCGCTCTCGAACTATGCCGAACTGCTGCGCATGCGCGGCCAGCTCGATCAGGCGCGCGAGGTCTGCACGCAGGCGCAAGCGGCCGAGCTGGCGCTGGATGCAGCGTCGCGCACGCCGACGGCGGATTTCGAATGCGCGCAGATCGCGCTGGATCGAGGCGAAGTCGCTGCGGCCGCGGCTTCGTTCCGGTCGATCGCGGTCGCGGCCGTGGCCGCCAGCGACACGTTCGGCGGCGCGAACGCCGAATTGATGCTCGGCCAGATCGCTATGGGGCAACGGCAGTGGGACGAT
Source organism: Pseudomonadota bacterium (assembly GCA_018241145.1). GTDB lineage: Bacteria > Pseudomonadota > Gammaproteobacteria > Xanthomonadales > Rhodanobacteraceae > 66-474. The sequence goes on from JAFEEJ010000226.1 coordinate 1,954, forward strand.
GCGCAGCGGGCCTTGCAGCGATCGTCGTCCGGCTGGGCAGCGATGAAGGAAGCGCCCGGCGAGGCGACCGCGGCGGCGCTGCTCGGCCTGTGCGCGGACGCGCGCAAGGACCCGGGCGCGCGCGATCGCTTCGCTGCGCACGCACGCGAGTTGCGCAGCCGCGTCACGCAACGCGCCGAAGTGTTCGAACTGGATGTCGCACTGGACGAATTGCAGGCCGCATCCGGACCATCCGCGCCGGCGCTGGAATCGCTGCGCGCGTTGGCCGGCGACGCTGCCAAACGCAACTGGCCGGGGCTGGCGTTCGAAGCGCGGCTGGCGCAAGTCCACGTGCTGGAACGCGGCAATGATGCGGCCGCCATCAAGTCTGCGCGCGATGCGCTGGCCTCCGACGCGCGCAAGGCGGGTTATGGATGGGTGAGCGAACGCGTGACGATGCGCTAGTTGAAGTAGGGCGGGAGTAGCCGCGCAGCGGCGGATCCCGCCGACGACGCGAACGGCGGGATTCGCTACGCTACTCTCGCCCTGCGTGCGCACTCACACCTGCAACCGGTCGCCTTGCCTCGCCACCAGCGCGTACAGCGCGGGCATCAGGAAGATGCTGATGGCGAGGCGCGAGAGCATGCCCGCCACGATCACCAGCGCGAACGGCCGCTGCGAATCGGTGCCGACGCCGGTGGCGAGCGCCGCGGGAAGCAGGCCGAGCGCCGCGACCAGCGCGGTCATCATGATCGGGCGCAAGCGCAAGGTCGCCGCCTCGTGCACGGCGTCGTTGATCGACTTGCCCTGCAACCGCAATTCGTTGACGCAGGAAATGTACACCACGCCAGTCAGCACCGACACGCCGAACAGCACGATGAAGCCGATGCCGGACGAAACCGAGAACGGCGTGCCGGTCAGCCACAGCGCGACCAGCGCGCCGAACGGCGCCGACAGCAGCACGCCCAGCACGGTGATGAAGGGGAACTTGAAATTTCCGTACAGCACGAACAGCAGGCCGAAGATCACCACCAGCGTCAGCGGCAGGATCACGTTCATCTGCGCGCGCGATGCGGTGTATTCCTTGTATTCGCCGCCCCAGTCCAGCCGGTAGCCGCGCGGCAGCGACACCGTCCTGGCGACTTGCGCCATCGCGTCGTCCACCGCGCCGGCGAGGTCGCGGCCGGCCACCGAAAACTGCACGCCGATGTAGCGCGAATCGTTCTCGCGGTAGATGAAGGACGCGCCGTTGGCCTCGCCGATCGCGGCCAGTTCCTTCAGCGGCACCTGCGCGCCCGACGGCGTGGCGACCGGGATGTCGCCGATCTCCTGCGGGTTGTCGCGGAAGCGCTGCGCCAGCCGCACCACCAGGTCGAATTCGCGCTCGCCCTGCACGACCTGCGTGGCGGTGTCGCCGCCGATCGCGCTTTCGATCAGCGCGTTGATGTCGGATACGTTCAGGCCGTAACGCGCGATCTTCGCGCGGTCGATCCTGATCGTCAGGCTGGGTTGTCCCAGTTCGTGCACCAGGGTCACGTCGCTGATGCCGCGCACGCGCTCCATCGCCTGCTTGATCGCCTTGCCCTTGTCCTGCAGCGTCTGCAGGTCGGGGCCGAACACCTTGACCGCCAGCGCGCTCTTCAATCCGGTTTCGGCTTCGTCCACCGCGTCTTCGGCCGGCTGCGTGTAGTTGAACTGGATGCCGGGAAAGGCTTGCAGCTTCCCGTCGATCGCCTCGATCAACGCGGCCTTGTCGCGGTACGCGCCGCGCCACTGCGAGTACGGTTTCAGGCCGACGAAGAATTCGACGTTGAAGAAGCCGGTGGCGTCGGTGCCGTCGTCGGGCCGCCCCAGTTCCGACGACACCGTGGTCACCACCGGGAACGAGCGCAGGATCCGGCGGATCTGCGGCGTGATCTTCGCTGCCTCGTCGTAGGAAATGGTGTAGGGCATCGTCGCGCGCACCCACAGCGCGCCTTCGTCGAGGTGCGGCATGAATTCCGCGCCGATCGCGGGCACCAGCAGCAGCGACAGGCCGAGCAGGATCGCGGGGATGATCGAAGTCGGCCACGGCCGTGCGAGGGAGCGATCCAGCCAGCGCGCGTAGCCGCCTTTGACGCGCTCGAACAGGCGGTTGCGCCGCTCGCGCACGCCCTTGCGCATGAACAGCGCGCACAGCACCGGCAACAGCGTGAGCGTCACCAGCAGCGAACCGATCAGCGCGTAGATCATGGTGTCGGCCATCGGCTTGAACAGCGTGCCGGAAGGCCCGGTCAGCACGTAGATCGGCAGGAAGCTCGCCACGATCACCGCGACCGCGTACACCAGCGGACGATCCACTTCGGAGGCCGCGTCGATCACGATCTCGCGGATGTGCAACGGCATGTCGGCATCGTGGCGCGCGGCGATCTCGCGGAAGATGTTCTCGACCATGAAGATCGCGCCGTCCACCAATATCCCGAAATCCACCGCGCCGATCGAAAGCAGGTTGGCGGAGGCGCCCTGCAGGTGCAGGCAGACGAACGCGAACAGCAGCGCCAGCGGGATCGTCACCGCGACGATCAGCCCGGCGCGCAGGTCGTAGAGGAAGAACACCAGCACCGCGGTCACCAGCAGCATGCCGGCCAGCAGGTTGCGTTCGACCACCTGCGTGGTTTCGTCGATCAGATGGCTCAAGTCGTAGAACGGATGGATCTTCACATCGCGCGGCAGCACGGTTTCGTTGAGTTCCTTCGTCTTCGCCTCGACCGCGCGCAACACGTCCTGCGTCTTCGCGCCGGTGCGCAACAGGATCACGCCTTCCACCGCGTCGTTCTGGCTCATGTAGCCGAACTCGCCCAGCCGCGGCGCGATGCCGAGCGCCACCGTGCCGACATCCTTCACCAGCACCGGCGTGCCGTCGTGTACGGCCAGCACCACGTTGCCGATGTCTTCCAGCGTCTGCAGGCGGCCCAGCCCGCGCACGTAATAGAACTGGCCGCCCTGCGAATAGAAACCGCCGCCGGCGTTGCCGTTGTTGGCGGCGAGCGCGGCTTCCACTTCCGGCACCGACAATCCGACCGCGGCGATCTTCGCCGGATCGAGCAGCACCTGGTACTGCATGTCGCCGCCGCCGAACGCCGAATCGTCCGCCACGCCCGGCACCGCGCGGTACTGCGGCGCGATCACCCAGTCTTCCAGCGTCTTCAGTTCGGTCGGCGAGCGATCGGAGCTTTGCAGCACGTAGCGGTAGATCAGGCCGGACGGCGAGGACAGCGGCGAAATCGACGGCGCCACGCCGTCGGGCAGTTCGATGCCGGCCAGCCGGTTGAACACGCGTTGTCGCGCGAAGTAGTTGTCGATGCCGTCGCGGAAGGTCAGCGTGACATCCGACAGGCCGTACAGCGACACCGAGCGCTTCATCACCATGTCCGGCACGTCGCTCATCGCGCGCTCGACCGGCACGGAGATCAATCGTTCCACTTCTTCCGCCGAATGCCCGGGCCATTGCGTGACGATGTCCACCATCGGCGGCGAAAGATCGGGATACGCATCCATCGGCAGGCGTTCCAGCGCCCACCAGCCGGCCGCGACCAGCGCGACCGACAACAGGAGGATCAGCATCCGCTGCGCCAGCGCGAACGCGACAATGCGGTTGATCAACGACGCGCGCCGCGTCGCGTCTTCGCCCTGCGCGCTCATTGCGTCTGGATGAAACGCAGGAACAGCGCGCCTTCGGTGACGATGCGCTCGCCCGCGCGCAGCCCGGAGGGGATCAGGTCGTCGTCGCCGATGCGCTGGCCCAGCGCGACGTGCGCGCGCGCGTAGCTGCCGTCCGCTTGCACGACATACACGAAGGGCAGGTTGTCGTCGTCGCGCAGCACCGCCGATACCGGCACCAGCAGGCCGTTGCGCGCCTGCCGCGATTCGATCCGCACGCGCACGTACATCGCCTTCTTCAGCGCGTCGTCCGGGTTCGCGAGCGCCACGCGCGCCACCACCGCGCGGGTGTCCGGGTCGACCTCCGCGGAAACGTTGGTCACCTTGCCGGCCAGCGGCCGGCCGCCTTCGCCGGCGAACACCTGCGCGGCATCGCCCGCGTGCACGGATGCGACGTCGTCGCCGAACACGTTGGCGTTCACCCACACGCGCGAGGTGTCGGCGATGGTGAAACACGGCGTGCTTCCGGCCTGCAGGAGTTGCCCCGGCGTGATGTTCTTTTCCACCACCGTGCCCGCGATCGGCGCGCGGATCACGCCTTCCACGTGCGCGACATCCTTGCCCGCGCGCAACTGCGCGAGCGCATGCGGATCGATGTCGAGCGCGGCCAGCGCCTGCAACGCCGCGACGCGGTCGGCTTCGGCGCCGGTCGCGTCGGCTTGCGCCTGCTCGGCTTCGCGTTGCGCGATCGCGTGGTGCTGCAGCATGTCGGCGTCGAAATCGGCGATGCGGCGCGTGTTGTCCGCCGTGGCCACGGCCTTGCGATATGCGCCAAGGGCCGCGGCGAAATCGGGCGAGGTGACGGTCGCCAGCGCCTGCCCGCGTTGCACGTGGTCGCCTTGCGCGACGAGCAGGCTGGCCACCGGTCCGGAAAACGGCGCCAGCACCTGCGTGGCCCGGTCCTGGTCGAAGTCGACCACGCCGGTGGTGTCGATGCTGGGATGGAAGTTCGAAGGCGCGACGGTATGCAGCGTGATGCGCGAGCGCTGCGCCGCGGTGAGCGTGACGTTGCCCGGCGTGGTCGATGCGTCCGGTGCATTGTCGCCGTCACGCGATGAACAACCGGCCATCGCGCACAGCATCGCAACCGAAAAAATGGATACGAGGCATTGTTTCGTGAGTGACGTTTCGTGTGCGCCGAAACCGTTTTGAAACCGCGAAGAAACCCTCTCCCGCCGGGAGAGGGGCAGGGGTGAGGGTTCGGGTCTCTGCCGAACGCTGATTCGGGTCCGAACCCTCATCCGCTCCACCCCTTGCGTTTCCGGTCCGTCGAGATAGGCGGATGTCTTCGCTGGCGCAAGAGGTGGAGCACCCTCTCCCGGCGGGAGAGGGATTTCCATGCGAGTCTTCGTCATTTCATATTCCCCGCCAATTCCTTCCGGTTCCACCAGCCGCCGCCGAGCGCCTGATACAGCGCGGCGGTGTCGGCATAGCGGTCGGCCTGCGCCTGCACCAGCGCGACGCGCGCCTGCTGCCACGCCTGCTGCGCGTTCAACAGCGCCAGCTGGTCGATGTAGCCGTCGCGCAGTTGCCGTTGCGAAAGATCCAGCGTGCTGCGCGCGGCCCGTTCGGCCTTGTCCGCCGCCTGCAGCGCGTCCGCATCCTGCTGCAACGCGGTCAGCGTGTCGGCGACGTTCTGGAACGCGCCCAGCACGGTGCTGCGGTATTGCTCGGCCGCGACCCGCGCCGCGGCTTCCGCCGCGCGCTGCTGGTGTTCGAGTTTGCCGCCTTCGAAAATCGGCGCGGCGATATCCGCGGCCAGCGACCAGAATCCCGTGCCGGCCTTGAACACCTGCCCGATCGCCAGCGCGGTGCTGCCGGCATCGGCGCTCAAGGTGATCTGCGGGAAACGCTCGGCGACGGCCACGCCGACCTGCGCGCTGGCCGCGTGCCAGTTGGCCTGCGCCTGGCGCACGTCCGGGCGTTGCTCGACCAGGGCCGATGGCAGGCTCAGCGGCAGGTCGGCGGGCAATTGCAGGCCGGCGAGATCGAAATCCTCGTTCGGCGCGTCGCCCGGGAATTTTCCGGTCAGCACCGCCAGCAGGTGCTGTTGCTGCTCGTGCTGCTTGATCAGCGGCGGCAGCAAAGCCTGCGTCTGCGCGAGCTGCGCTTCCTGCGCGGACACGTCGATCCGGCTGGCATCGCCCCTGGAAAAACGGTAGCGCATCAAGTCGACCGCCTGCGATTCCAGCGCGACCAGCTCGCGCGTCGCGTCGATCTGCGCCTCCAGCGCGGCATCGGTGACCGCCGCCACCACCACGTTCGAGGTCAGCGTGTTCCACGCCGCGACCATCTGGAACCGCGTCGCCTGTTCCTGCGCGCGCAGCGATTCGACCGTGCGCCGGTTCAGGCCGAACACGTCCAGCGCATACGACACGCTGACCTGCGGCGTATACAGGTTGTAGAGGAAGGCGTTGTTGCTCGGCACCGGCGCCAGCGCCGCCGATGGGTCGTGGTGGCGGCTGGCCGAAGCGTCCGCGTCGATCTGCGGGAAATACGCGCCGCGTCCCGCCAGCGTGTTTTCGTGCGCTTCCGTCAGCGCGGCCTGCGCGGCGGCGAGGTCGGGATTGTGCGCCAGCGCCGCTTCGATCAGCGCATTCAACGGCTTCGAATGGAACAGCGTCCACCAGTCGCCGGCGATGTCCGCGCCGGTTTCGAAACGCTGCGCCTCGCCGCCGGCGACATCCGGCGTGGCGGCGGTGACCGATGGCGGTTGCGCGGTGTAGCCGGAGACCTTCGGCGGCGCGGGTTTTTCGAAGTCCGGCCCGACCGCGCAACCGGCGAGCAGCAACGCACACGCGCCGCACAGCGCCGGCGCGTGCAGGAGCCTTGCAAACGTGCGCACCGGGGCAGGGCGCATGGGACGGCCTTCGGGCAACCGCGAAGGGCGAAAC
>JAFEEJ010000227.1 GCA_018241145.1 Pseudomonadota bacterium
TCAGCTTGCCGATCAGCCCGTCGATGTATTCGGCGCACTTCACCTGCTGCTGTTGCAGGCCCTTGAGTTTTTCCAGGTCGAACGCGTCGCGCACCTGCACCGGGCCGCCGTGCGAATCCACGCCCATCGATTTCAGGGCGCCGTGCAGGCCGGAGACGTTGGGCAGGTCGTCGCCGGAAAGCATGTACGGATAGTGCGTTTCGCCGAGGTTGAGGAAATAGTACTGCGGCTGGTCGTCGGGGAATTCGATTTCCTCGACCATGCCCGCGAAGTTGTTGTGGTTGTCCATCAGCTTGTAATCGTCGAAATGCTTGCTGATGAGCGTGTGCTTGTTGAGCACCGGCATCGAAACCTTGGCCACTGTGCAGTAGCCGAGCTTGCTCAGCACCTTCGGCAGCGACAGTTCCGGCAGGAAATTCTTGAATTCGATGCCCGGCGCGCCGATGCGCTCCACCCATTGCTGGTACTCGTCCTTGTAGACCTCCGAGGCGAACACTTCGCGCGGGCTGGCGTGCGGCATCATGCCCATGGTGAAGGTGTAATGCGATGGCGCGGTCCAGGAGGCGTACGAATAACGCTTTCCGACCTTGCCGTTGCCGATCCGGTCGATGTTCGGCGTCCTGGCTTGCACCAGCGTGTCGTAACGGCAGCTGTCCATCACGATGAAAACGATGTGGTTCATGTCCATGGGATTCCCTCGAGGCGCAGACGGCGCGATTTCGCGGCCGTCTACTTGATCAAGCCGTGGCTGCGCAGGTGGTCGATGACGCGATCCGCGGCCTGCGCCGCGCTGCAGTCGACCGTATTGATGGTGAGCTCCGGATTTTCCGGCGGCTCGTAGGGCGAGTCGATGCCGGTGAAGTTGTCGAGCTCGCCGGCACGGGCCTTCTTGTAGAGGCCCTTGACATCACGTTGCTCGGCGACGTTCAGCGGCGTGTCCACGAAGATCTCGATGAATTCGCCTTCCGCCAGCGACCGGCGCGCCATCGCGCGCTCCGACACGAACGGCGAAATGAACGCGGTCAGCACGATCAGCCCCGCATCGACCATCAACTTGGCGACTTCGGCGACGCGCCGGATGTTCTCGACGCGGTCGCCTTCGGTGAAGCCGAGGTCGCGGTTCAGGCCGTGCCGCATGTTGTCGCCGTCCAGCAGGTACGAGTGGCGGCCCATCTCGTAGAGCTTCTTCTCGACCAGGTTGGCGATGGTCGACTTGCCGGCGCCGGAGAGGCCCGTGAACCACAGCACCACCGGTTTCTGGCCTTTCTGCCCGGAACGCCCGGCCTTGTCGATGTCGACATGCTGCAGGTGCACGTTGTGCGCGCGGCGCAGGGCGAAATGCAGCATGCCGGCGCCGACCGTCTGGTTGGTCATCCGGTCGATCAGGATGAAACCGCCGGTCGCCGCATTGGTCTGGTAGGGATCGAAGGGAACGGCGCGGTCGAGCGCGAGGTTGCACACGCCGATCTCGTTGAGTTCGAAAGTCTTGGCGGCAAGGTGGTCGAGCGTGTTGACGTTGACCTTGTACTTGATTTCGGTCACCACGGCGTTGGTCACGGCCGGACCGAGTTTCAGCAGATACGAGCGCTCCGGCAGCAGCGGCTCGTCGGACATCCACACGATGGTCGCCTCGAACTGGTCGGCGACTTCGGCCGGCGATTCGGTCGATGACAGCATGTCGCCGCGCGAGGTGTCGATTTCATCGGCGAGGGTGAGCGTGACGGATTGTCCGGCCACCGCGATCGGCAGGTCGCCGTCCTCGGTGACGATGCGGCGCACCGTGCTTTCGCGCCCGGAAGGCTGCGCACGCACGCGATCGCCGGGACGGACCACGCCGCTGGCGATGGTCCCGGAGAAGCCGCGGAAGTCGAGGTTCGGCCGGTTGACCCATTGCACCGGAAAGCGCAGCGGGCCGCGCTCGCGACGGGTTTCGTCCAGTTCGACGGTCTCCAGGAACCGCATCATGGTCGGGCCCGTGTACCAGGGCGTGCGCGCGCTGGGCTCGATGACGTTGTCGCCACGCAGCGCCGACAACGGAATCGCGGTGATGTCCTCCAGGCCGATGCGCGGTGCGAATTCGCGGTAATCCCGCTCGATTTGCTCGAACCGCTGCTGCGACCAGTCCACCAGATCCATCTTGTTGATGGCCAGCACGATCTTGCGGATGCCGACCAGCGAAACCAGGTAGCTGTGCCGGTAGGTCTGCGTAAGCAGGCCCTTGCGCGCGTCGATCAGGATCACCGCGACATCCGCGGTGGAAGCACCGGTGATCATGTTGCGGGTGTACTGCTCGTGGCCCGGCGTGTCGGCGACGATGAACTTGCGCTTGTCGGTGGTGAAGAATCGGTAGGCGACGTCGATGGTGATGCCCTGTTCGCGTTCGGCGGCCAGCCCGTCCACCAGCAGCGCGAAGTCGAGTTCCTCGCCCTGCGTGCCGAACTTGCGGGACTCGCCCTCGAGCGTGGCGATCTGGTCGTCGAACAACGACTTCGATTCGTGCAGCAGGCGGCCGATCAGCGTGCTCTTGCCGTCGTCGACGCTGCCGCAGGTGATGAAACGCAGCAGGCTCTTGGCCTCGTGCTGCTTGAGGTAGCCTTCGATGTCGACGGCGATCAGTTCGGAAACGGCGGCCATGGGATCCTTGGGGATTCGGTGGTTGGACGATGCCTGTTCGGCTTCGCTGAGGCGACGCCCGCTTCAAGCGGGCGCCCCGGATGGGTTCGTCGGAAGGTCAGAAGTAGCCTTCGCGCTTCTTCTTCTCCATCGACGCGGCGGCGTCGTGGTCGATCACGCGGCCATTGCGTTCGGACGTCCGTGCCAGCAGGGTTTCATGGATCACCTTCGGCAGCGTGTCGGCATCGGATTCGATCGCGCCCGTAAGCGGGTAGCAGCCGAGGGTGCGGAAGCGCACCTTGCGCATCTGCGGCACCTCGCCGGGATTCAGGGGCATGCGATCGTCGTCGACCATGATCAGCACGCCGTCGCGCTCGACCACCGGCCGTTCCGCGGCGAAATACAACGGGGCGATCGAGATGTTTTCCTTGTAGATGTATTGCCAGATATCCAGCTCGGTCCAGTTCGAAAGCGGAAACACGCGGATGGATTCACCCTTGTGCTTGCGCGAGTTGTAGAGGTTCCACAACTCGGGGCGCTGGTTTTTCGGATCCCACTGGTGTTGCGCGCTGCGGAAGGAGAAGATGCGTTCCTTGGCGCGCGATTTTTCCTCGTCGCGGCGCGCACCGCCGAAGGCGGCGTCGAAGCGGTATTTGTCCAGGGCCTGCTTCAGGCCGACCGTTTTCCACGTATCGGTATGGACCTGCGAGCCGTGCGTGAAAGGATTGATGCCTTGCGCCAATGCATCGGGATTCCGGTGGATCAGCACTTCCATGCCCGTTTCGGCCGGGGTGCGGTCGCGCACTTCGTACATCGCGCGGAACTTCCACGTGGTATCGACGTGCAGCAGCGGAAACGGGGGTTTCGAAGGGTAGAACGCCTTCAACGCGAGCCGCAGCATCACGGCGCTGTCCTTGCCCATCGAGAACAACATCACGGGTCGTTCGCACTCGGCGGCGACCTCGCGCATGATGTGGATGCTTTCCGCCTCCAGGCGCTGGAGATGCGTCAACTGGGGCAGCGCATGGGTTGCGCCAGCCATGGGTCGAAGGGTTTCGGTTACTGCGTCCGCGACTGCTCCGGCATTCATTGACACGCAACTCCTGAAAAGGGATGTGTGCGGCGGTGCGCTGGGCGCCGGCCACGCGATGAGTCAGTTGATCCCCGACTGTGGACTGGAACAGCAACTTCCGCGCCATTTCCGGTTCCGGGCAACTGGCGCGAGCATGCTTCTCGTTCGATCTTCCTTGATCGTCGGATCGACAGTACGTCAGGGTGGGTGAAGCATAACGCAGGCTGGCCGCTCGCGCATTAATCGCGTGATGCTTCGTTCTCTCATCTTGCGCAGACCGGAGCTGCAAGCCGGCCGAGAGCGCCGTCGGGATGCAAGCGCCTCAAAACGTGAATTGCATCACGAAATTCCACCTTCGCAAGGTCCCGCCAATCGCTGCGGCCACGCACTGGCCAGGTGAATACGTTTACATGGCGCACAAAAAAACATTCGTGACCGTACGTTCAAAAGCTGAACGATATCCGTCAACAACTTGACACGAAGAGTCGTCAACATGTTTGCGAGTGAATGCACCTCCTGTATCATTGCGCACGCGCCAAGGGGGGAGAGTCATACAGGGTGGCGCGCTAATTGCTGTCATTGGACAGCGTGGCGACATCCATCCACGATCCGGTGGTCGTGCCATGCAATGGTGCGGCAACGCGTGCTTCGCACGTGCGGGTTCGCGGAAACCAATCATCCCGCACGGGAGCAGGAACGGGGAAATTTCCCCGCGGTCGTTTTCCTCTCTTCGGTGCAGACTGACTACGGTAAAGGCATCCATGACCCGATTCGTCACCTTTGCACTTACCCCGGCAGGACATCGCCACTGCGCACTCGCCATCGGCGCCTGCCGTGCGGGCGGTATCGGCGTCATCAATGGCGAACTGGAACCCGATGGCGCCGCGCTGGTTCGCGAGCTCGACGAGCTATCTGCCAAGGTCAAGGGTGCCTATGGCATCAAGCTCGACCATGTCGATGACTTGCTCTCCCGCGCATTGCGCGCGCATGCGCGCGACGGGGGATTGCGCTGGTTGATCCTCGATGCAGCGCTGGTGCCCTCTGCGCGCAAGCTCGTTTCCGCGTTGCGCGCCGAAGGCGTGCAGGTCCTGGCCGAGGTCACCACGCCGGACTGGCCGGGTGACTCGCTGGACGGCATGCTGGACGGCTTGTGGATCAAGGGCAACGAAGCCGGCGGATTCGTCGGCGAGGAAGCCAGTTTCATCCTGATCCAGAAGTGGCTGAAACGGACGCGATTGCCGCTGTATGTGCGCGGCGGCGTGACGCCGCATTCGGCGGCCGCATGCGCTGCCGCCGGATTGGCGGGGGGTGTGCTCGATTCGCAACTGCTGCTGCTCGACGTGCTCGGCCTGGCGGATGCGCTGGAGCCGCTGCTGAAGAATCTTTCCGGCAGCGAAACCGTTGCGGTGGGCGACGGCGAGCAAGGCGAATACTTCAGGATTCTGGTACGACCGGGCAATCCGGTGGCGCGCGAATTCATCGCGCGCGGCGAAACGGAGCGGGCGGAAGGCCTGCGCAAGCTGGTCGCGGGCAAGATCGACTGGCGGCAGCCGAACCGCTCGCTGCTTCCGATCGGACAGGATGTCGCGTTCGCGGCGGCCTGGCGTACGCGGTACGGCACCCTGCACGCGATCTTCTCGGCCATCGACAAGGCCGTCGTCGATCATCTGGACGCGGCGATCAAGGCGCGTTCGATCTCGCAGGATGCGCCGCTGGCAAAAGAACTGGGCCTGCGTTATCCCCTTGTGCAGGGACCGATGACGCGGGTATCGGATACCGCCGAGTTCGCGCAATCGGTGGCGAAGGGTGGCGCATTGCCGATGGTGGCGCTGGCGCTGCTCAAGGATGCGCCGCTCGATGCACTGCTGGCGCGCACCGCCGCACTGCTCGGGGATTCGCACTGGGGCATCGGATTGCTGGGCTTTGCGCCGCAGTCGCTGCTCGACGAGCAGGTCGCGATCGCGCTCAAGCACAAGCCCGACTACGCAATCATCGCGGGCGGCCGGCCGGATCAGGCCGTGCGCCTGGATCAGGCGGGCATCCCGAGTTTCCTGCACGTGCCCGGCGCCAAGCTGATCCCGATGTTCCTGCAGGAAGGCGCGCGCCGTTTCATCTTCGAAGGCCGCGAATGCGGTGGCCACATCGGCCCCTTGAGCAGCTTCGTGCTGTGGAGCGCGATGGTCGATGCGCTGCTGGCGGAACTGGCCGGCGGCAAGTACGAGGCTTCGCAGATCCAGTTGTTGTTCGCGGGTGGCGTGCACGATGCGGTGTCGTCCGCGATGGTGCAGGTACTGACCGCGCCGCTCGCCGAGCGCGGCGTGCACGTCGGTATCCTGATGGGTAGCGCGTATCTCTTCACGAAGGAGATCGTCACCGACGGTTCGATCGTTTCGCAGTTCCAGCAGGAAGTGCTGGAATGCGACAAGACCATCGCGCTGGAATCCGGCCCCGGCCATGCCAGCCGCTGTGCCTACACGCCATTCGCGGAGGAATACTTCCGCAAGCGCGCCGAGATGCGCGAACGCAAGGTGCCCGGCGACGAAGCGCGCCAGGTGCTGGACCAATTGATCCTCGGCCGCTTGCGCATCGCCTCCAAGGGGCGCGCACGCGACGGACTGAATGGCGACCTGCGCACGCTCGATGCCGCGCAACAACGCCTCGAAGGCATGTACATGCTGGGCCAGGTGGCCACGCTGCGCAGCGTGTTGACGGACATCGAAACCCTGCACGGCGAAGTCACCACCGGCGCGGCCGAAGTGCTGGCGCAAAGCCACGCGCGCGCCGTCGGTGAGGACGTGCCGATGTCGGCCGTGCCCGCCGCACAGGCTGCCGCCGACATCGCGATCGTGGGCATGGCTTGCGCACTGCCGAAAGCCGGTTCGGCCCGCGAGTACTGGGAGAACATCCTCAACAAGACCGATGCCATCACCGAGATCCCCTCGCATCGCTGGGACTGGCGCCTGTATTTCGACGGCAACCGCCAGGCCAAGGACAAGATCTATTCGAAGTGGGGCGGGTTCCTCGACGACATGTTGTTCGATCCGACCCGTTACGGCATGCCGCCGAAATCGATCGAATCGGTCGACCCGATGCAATTGATGGCGCTCGAAGTCGCGCAGCGCACGCTGGCCGATGCGGGCTACGCCGATCGGCAGTTCGATCGCGAGCGCGCTTCGGTGATCGTCGGCGCCAGCGGCGGGGCCGGTGACGTCGGCATGCAATATGGCCTGCGCTCGGAATTGCCGCGCTTCACCGGCGAACTGCCCGACGGCGTGGCGGCACTGCTGCCGGAATGGACCGAGGACACTTTTGCGGGGATCCTGCTGAACGTGGTGGCGGGCCGCATCGCCAGCCGCCTCAATTTCGGCGGTACCAATTTCGTCACCGATGCGGCCTGCGCCTCCTCGCTGGCGGCGGTGTACCAGGGGGTTTCCGAGCTGATCGCCGGGCGCAGCGATTTCGTGCTCGCCGGTGGCGTGGACACCGTGCAGGGGCCGTTCGGCTATCTGTGTTTCAGCAAGACCCAGGCCTTGTCGCCGCGTGGCCGCTGTGCCACGTTCGCCTCGGATGGCGACGGCATCGTCATTTCCGAAGGCATCGCGATGATCGCGATGAAACGCCTGGCCGACGCCGAGCGCGATGGCGATCGCATTTATGCGGTGATCAAGGGCGTGGGCGGCAGCAGCGATGGTTATGCCAAGGGCCTGACGGCGCCGCTTCCCGCCGGACAGTTGCGCGCGATGCGGCGGGCCTACGGCCAGGCCGGTTTCGGTCCGCGCAGCGTGGGGCTTTTCGAAGCGCACGGCACCGGCACGGTCGCGGGCGACACCGCCGAGCTGGAAAGCACCACGCAGTTGATCAAGGCCGAAGGCGGCGCGCGCCACCAGTCGGTGATCGGTTCGGTCAAGACGATGATCGGACACACCAAGGCCGCCGCCGGTGTGGCCGGGTTGATCAAGGCGACGCTTGCCTTGCATCACCGCACCTTGCCGCCGCAACTTACCAACGCGGTACCCAACCCTGTGTTGCGCGCCGAAGACAGCCCGCTGCACCTGCTCGACGAGGGACAGCCGTGGCTGGCCTCGCCGGAAGGCGCGCCGCGCCGCGCCGCCGTCAGCGCATTCGGTTTCGGCGGCACGAACTTCCACATCGTGATGGAAGAGTACGCGGAGGAATATCGCGACTGGTTGCGTGGCGCCGTGCTGCGCGACTGGCCGGCGGAATTGCTGTTGTGGAGCGCGCCGGATCGCGCCTCGTTGAAGGATACCTTGGCCGAGACCCGGGCACAGCTGGCCGACCTTGCCGGCGTCGAGCTGCGCCATGTCGCAGCCAGCCTAGCCCGTCACTGGAAACCGGGCGCCGAGACGCTGGCGATCGCCGCGACGGACGTGACCGCACTGGCCGGGGATATCGACGCCGCGATCGAATATCTGGATGGCGCACGCAAGGCGTTGCCTGCGAATGTTTCGCACGGGGGTGCGGATGGCGTGCGCGGCAAGCTCGCGCTGCTGTTCCCCGGGCAGGGTTCGCAATTCACCGGCATGCTGCGGGAAGAAGCGATGCACCTGCCCGCGTGCGCCGAGGCGCTGGAAGCCGCGGATCGGGCGCTGGCGCCTTCGTTCGACGCACGCTATGGCGAAGGAACGCGGCTGAGTCATTTCATCTTCCCGCGCGGCGCCTACGATGACGCCGAACGCGAACGCGCGGTCAAGGCCTTGACCAGTACCGACATCGCGCAACCGGCGCTCGGCGCGGTCGAGGTCGCGCTGTTGCGGGTGATGCGCGGGATGGGTCTGGAAGCCGACATGGTTGCGGGCCACAGCTACGGCGAGTTCGTGGCATTGCACGCCGCGGGCGCGATCGATTTCGACACCCTGATGCGCCTTTCCGCCCTGCGCGGCCAGTCGATCATCGATGCCGCGCGCGCCGGCAGCAGCGAACTCGGCACCATGGCGGCGGTGCGCGCTCAGCGCGAAGAAGTCGCGCGCGTGATTGCCGGCATCGGCGATGTCATCGTCGCCAACCACAATTCGCCGTCGCAGGTCGTGATCTCCGGTTCGCGGCTCGCCGTCGGCAACGCGACCGAGGCCTTGGCCAAGGCCGGGTTCACGGTCACGCCGTTGCCGGTGGCGGCGGCATTCCATTCGCGATACGTGCAGCCCGCGCGCCAGGCCTTCGCCAAGGCGATCGACGGCATGGAATGGCGCGAACCGCGCATCCCGGTGTATGCCAATGCCAGCGGCCGCCCGCACGCGACCAAGGTCGGCGCGCTGAAAAAGGCGATGGCCGAGCACCTGGTTCACCCGGTCGAGTTCGTTTCGGAAATCGAAGCGATGTACGCGGATGGCGCCCGGATTTTCGTCGAGGTCGGACCGAAGTCGGTATTGACCGGGTTGACCCGGAGGATCCTGGGCGAAAAGCCGCATGTCGCGATCGCTCTCAACAAGGGCGACGGACTCGCGGATCTCGTCAGCGCGCTGGGACAGCTGCTTTGCGCGGGCCTCGATCTGGATGTCCAGCGCCTGTTCGAGGGTCGCGATTGCCGCATTGCCGATCCCGCAAAATTGTCGGCGCTCAAGGTCGCGCCGTCGATTTCGCGCACCGCATGGCTGCTGAACGGCGGCAGCGTTCGTCGCGCCGGACAGCCGCCGCGACAGATCGGCGTCACGCGGGAACAGGTGGCCTCGACGCGGGAAAAGGCGACCACGGCTGGAACAACGGTGACAACCACTGCCGCCACGATTGCCCGCGAGCCGGATTCCTTCGCGGCAGGCCTCCACCCGCTGGTGCCGTCGGCGGGTCACCATCCGGAAGCGCCGACCTACGCACCGGACACCCCCATCGCCCGACCGTCGGCACGGGCGTTGCACGCAGCGCCACATCTTCGCCATCCACAGGAGCTTCACGTGAACGATTCCCGCCCCGCAGTCACACTGGATTCCGCCGTGATGGCGGACTACTTCGAAACGATGCGCCAGTTCCTGGATACCCAAGGACAGGTGATGGCTGCCTTCATGGGCGAGGGCTTCGTCGCGCGTGCGCCCATGCCGGTACAGCGCAGTGCGCGTGTCGTGGCGCCGCGTCCGCTGGCGCAGGTGCAGGCGATCCCCGCGCCGACGGCAACACCTGCAGTCGCGCCGGTTCCGGCGTCGCCGCAGCGCGCCAATGGATCGGCGCATGCGCCGGCTCCGACGGCGGCGCCTGTTGCGCCGCAGCCCGTCGCGCCTGCCGCGCCTGCCGCGCCTGCCGCGCCGCAGCCCGTCGCGGTGAAGGCCGAGGCCACAGAAGCGGCGCCGCGCAGCAATGGTGCCGCCAAACCTGGCCCGGGTGCAGATGCCGTGCTCGATCGTGCGAAGCTGACGAACATGTTGCTCGACATCGTCGAGGAGAAGACCGGCTATCCGCGCGACATGGTCGGGCTGGACCAGAATCTCGAAGCGGATCTGGGCATCGATTCGATCAAGCGCATCGAGGTGGTGGGCGCGATGCTGCAGGCATTGCCCGAGAAGCAGCGCGAGGCGCTGACCGCGCAGCGCAGCAAGCTCAACACGCAGGCCTCCTTGAATGGAATGCTGGAGCTTCTGGCCAGCAACCTCGACAAGGCCGTGGCCGCTTGAGGAACGAAACCATGCAGCGCGTTCGGGGGGAATACCCGCAGAGACACGACCGCGACACCGTTCGTTTCGGGCGAGCGGGAAAACGGTCGCGGCCGTTGTCGCCGTTCGCCAGTACCTGACGGACGATACCGCCATGCCCGCACCACTGTTCCTGCTCGCTCCGCCGAGATCCTATACGTCGCTGGTCAACGCAATGATCGGCCAGCATCCGCAGGCGTTCGGCGTGCCGGAGTTGTGCCTGTTCAACACCGAACGGTTACTCGACTTGTGGACCGGCATCGACGACGAAAGTGCCGACCGCGCGACAAGAAGGCGCCATGGTCTGACGCGGATGGTCGCCGAAGTCTATGGCGGCGAACAGACCAGCGCGACGACCAACATGGCGCGCGCATGGGTGGTGGCGCGCGAAGACTGGACGACCGAGCGCGTATATCACGAACTGGTGGACAAGCTGCACCCGCTGGTGGTGGTGGACAAGAGTCCTTCCTACGCGATTTCGGTGCGGCGCATGCAAGCCATGCATCGGGCCTTTCCCGACGCGCGCTTCATTCATCTGGTGCGCCACCCCATCGCCCAGTGCAAGTCGGTGATGGAGCTCAAGGAAGGTGCGTTTTGCGTGCGTATGGGGGCGTTCGAACTCCACGAGGACTATGGAATAATGGAGCCGCAGATCGCGTGGCACGACGTCAACCTCACCATCCTCGAATTTCTGGAGGGCGTGCCAGCCGGGCAGCAGATACGGATCCTCGGCGAGGACCTCATGGCCGATCCCCGGACCAAGTTCGG
>JAFEEJ010000022.1 GCA_018241145.1 Pseudomonadota bacterium
CGCAAGCGAGCGGAGTCGAAGCGCATTCAAGGCAATCATCGGCTCCCTCAAGGTTCCACCACCGTCACCTTCGCCGGCACCGCCTTGCCGACACCGCGCAGCGCGGGACGATACATGTCCTCGACCAGCGGCGGCGGCACGGTGTAGCGCCCCGGCGTCACCGCGCGCACCAGGTAGAACAGGTGCGAAGCCTCGCCGCGCCGCAGCTTCAATGCCGCCGCATAACGGTCATCGCGATACTCCTCGTGCACCACGTCGGCGGCATTGGTGTGCTGGTCCATCTGGATGCCATCCACCACCACGCCTTCCCATGACTGCGCGCCGCCGAGGTTGAGGTTCTCGACCTCCAGTCCGCCGGGCAGCAGATCGATGGCCAGTGCATCGGGCATGTCGTCCTTCGCCTCGATGGTGAGTTCGGCGATCAGCGTGTCGCCTTCCTTCAAGGTATCGCCCGTCCACGGCTTGCCGTCGGTCGTGAACCAGGCGCGGCGCACGTCGATCGCGCTCGCGTCCGGCGCCGGCGCCTTCTGCGGAATGCCGGCGACATCCAGCGAGGCGAACACGGTGGAATGATCCGACGGTTGCACGCCGACCCCGGCCTGCAGGTCGCCGAGGCTCAGGTCGCGCGACCACAGATGCGCGCCGGCCGGCGCGGATTCGATCCTTCCGCGGATCTTCAGGTCCACCGCCAGCGGCGCGCCGCTGCCCGCATTGAACGCGCGCGCCACCTGCGCGATCGCGTTCATTTCCTGCGTGCTCAGGTACGACCATGACCAGTGGTAATACGGCACCTGTTCGCTGGCCGACTGCCCGCGCGCGGTGGCATTGCGCGCCCAGTCGATCAACCGCGCGTCGTACTCGGGTTTGGCCATGTCGAAACGATGCGTCAATGCGACCATCAACGCCAGGTCGCGCAGGTCGGAACCGTAATCGCCCACGTACCACGGCCGCGGCTTGTTCCACGCAAAGGCTTCGGCGATGGCCTTCTGCGCGCGGTCGTTGTCGCCCATCAGTTTCAGCGCGATGCCCAGGTGCACCAGCGGCAAGGGCGCGACCCGCTTGGCGCGGTCGTTGTCGAAGATCGCGCGCAGCGTGCCCAATGGCGCGCGGTTGACGCGCGCCAGCACGAAGCCGGAATACGCCTCGTCGGCGATGCGCATGTGGTCGTGCTGCTCGTAGCTGAAATACGGATGGCCGCCGGCCAGCAGGTCGTCGTTGAGCACTTTCAACGCCTTCTGCAACACGTCCTGCGGCACCGCGAATCCCTGCTCGCGCGCATCCAGCATGAAGTCCACCACGTAGGGCGTGGTGAACGTCTCGATCGGGCTGCTGCCGCCCCAGAAACTGAAATGCCCGTTGCCGGCCTGGAAGGACGCGATGCGCGACAGCGCCGATTCCACCGCGGTCTTGCGCATCGCATCCGTCATCGTGATGCCCAGCGCCTTCGCCGTCGCCGGGTCGAGGATCAGCGCGGCGTAGCCCTTGCTGGTGGTCTGCTCGATGCAGCCGTACGGATAATCCAGCAGGTTGCTCAGGGCCGAGTGATACGGAAGCGGCGGCAGCGTGCTCAGCGTGAGTTGCGCGCGCACGGTCGAGGGTACCAGTCCCGCCGCCGCAGCCGCATCCAGTTGCAGCGGTTGACCGCCTTCGAGTGCGTAGGGTTTCGTCGTCTGCTGCTCGGGCCACGCCGGCCGCACCGCGAATTCGAAATGGCGATCGAC
>JAFEEJ010000228.1 GCA_018241145.1 Pseudomonadota bacterium
TGGCCCATCTGCATGCGCAGCATGTCCCGCTGCGGCTTGGGCAGGCTGGACGCATCACCGTCATGCACCGCATCCAGAACCGCCAGCGCATAGCGTCCCTTGCCGAGGTCGATCAGCATCGGGGCTGGCTTGCCAGCCGCCGGGCGCGAGGCACGGAATACCGATTCGAGCAGCTGCGGATCGAAAGCCGTGGAATCCCGCGCTACCGCGGTCGCAGGCTTTGCTTCGCGACCGGAGGATTTCGCCACGCCGGCAAGATCGCCGGACTTCTGCAATTGTGCGTAGAGGGTATCGGCCTGCTGCCTGGCCGCGGCATCGGCGCGCGACTGCAGGATGTCGGTGCGCACCACGTCGCGCACCTGGGCCAATGGCTTGGCCTTGGCGGCCTGGTGGTCCGACACGTGGATCACCACGATGTGGTCCTTGCCGAGGTCGATCGGATCCGAGGTATTGCCCTGCCCCAGCACCGCATCCGAAAAAGCGGCCTTGACGACCGCCGGATTGGCGGCAAGGCCCGTCGATGCGCCGCTGCGCGGGAACGGCGGCGTGTTTTGCACGGTCAGGCCCAGGGACTTGGCGGCCGGTTCCAGCGAACTGGGATCCTGGTAGATCAGGTCGGTCAGCTTGCCGGCGACATCGCTGTACTCGCTTTCGCGGCCATTCTTCTCGGCTTCGGCCGCCAGCTGGTCGCGCACCTGCTCGAACGGCTTGACCTGACCGCCGCGGACATCCTTGAGATCGATGATGTGGTAGCCCTCGGGCGAAAGCACCGGCGCGGAAATCGCGCCCTTCTTCATCGCGAACAGCGCGCTGTCGAAGGCCGGATCGGTATCGCCCTTCTGCAGCCAGCCGAGGTCGCCACCCTGGTTCTTCGAACCGAGGTCATCGGAATACTGCTGCGCCAGCTTCGCGAAATCCGCGCCGGGCGCTTCCGCCAGCTTGTCGATCTGCTGCGCCTTGGCCAGCGCGGCCTTCTGCTGGGCGGGCGTGGCGTTCTTCGGCACGGCAATCAGGATGTGCGCAGCCTCGCGCTCTTCGGGGGCGCCGAAGCGCGCCTTCTGCTTGTCGTACAGGGCCTTCAGTGCCGCCTCGTCCGGGGGCGCGGCGGCTTTCATCTTGGCCGCATCGAGTTCGATGTAATGCAGCGACACCTGTTCGGGCGTCATGAAATCCTTCAGGTGCGACTTGTACCAGGCGGCGATCTCGTCATCGGTGACGTCGGCATTGGCGGGCTGCGGCAACGGCAATTCGACATAGTGGAAGTCGCGGGTCTGCATCCGCAAGCGCAGATAGGCATCCACTTCCGACCCGGTGGCGAACGCCGTATTGATGATCGGCTCGGGCAACTGGCTGACCGCGAGGTTGCCGCGCACGGTGTCCTGATACTGCTCCGGCGTCTGGCCGGACGTGGAAAGCATGGCCAGATAGGCTTCCGGGCTGAAATGGCCGTCCACCTGAAATTGCGGCACCTGCGCGATCTGCGCGCGCACCGCCGAATCCGGCACCACCACCCCGAGCTTCTGGTTGAGGTTCAACAGCAACTGCTGGTTGATCAGGCGATCCAGCGCCGCGCGCTTCACTTCCGGTTTCTCGAAATCCGAGGCATCCAACGTGTTGCCGGGCTGCGCGAGCTGTTGCTGCCGGTACTGGTTGAAGCTGTTCTGGAAATCCTGTTGCGAAATCTCGTGGCCATCGACTTTCGACACCCAGGTCTCGTTGTGCTGGCTGAAATAGCCTTCGATGCCGAAAAACAGGAACACGATCGCTACCACCACGCCGAAAATGATTCGCGCCGGCAGGCTGCTCAGGATATTGCGAAGTGCTTGCATGAGGGATCAGATCGACGCCCGGACAAGCGCGGGATTATAAGGCAAGCGCGCAAGCCTGACGCAGGGTTCGAAGCAAGGTTTGCAGGCCATGGATGGCCGGCCCGCGATCGAGCACGGGGAACAAGAGCGTGCTCGATCGCGAAGCCGGGTTCCGGCATGTGCCGAACCCGGCGTGTGCCGGCGAGTCAGTGACAGACTCGTCCAGCGCCTGGGAATGGGTGCTGAGGGTTTCGAACCCCCGACCCTCTCCGTGTAAAGGAGACGCTCTACCGCTGAGCTAAGCACCCCCGCTTCAATCAATGGACCATCGTGCGCAGCGCGATTATCACTCCCCTCTCCCGCTCCCGCTTGCGGAGAGTGCAACGGGCGAGGGGCAAACAGCGAAGACTCCCAAAACACCACGGCCGATGCTTTTGGCACCGGCCGTGGCGTAAACAGTTCGTACGCCATGCGGCGTACGCGCAATGCAAATCAGTTCAACGCATCCTTGAGCGCCTTGCCGGCCTTGAACGCCGGAACCTTGGACGCCTTGATCTTGATGTTCTCGCCGGTGCGCGGGTTGCGGCCGGTGCGCGCGGAGCGCTTGCGAACGACGAAGGTGCCGAAGCCGACCAGCGACACATCATCGCCCTTCTTGAGCGCCTTGCGGATGATTTCGGTGGTGGCATCGAGAGCACGACCGGCATCGGCCTTGGAAAGGTTGGCGTTGTCGGCGATGGAGTTGATCAGCTCAGCTTTGTTCATGGAGACTCCCTCATTGAAGGTTCGAACGGTTCGTGGATTGTTCGGTTGCTTTCCGGATAAGGAGCGCATGCTCGACTGCAACGTCGGACCGCATCGGGTTGTACTGCGCTCCCCGTGATGCGCGACGCTCGCGCGCAAATCACGGCCGGGCCTTTATACCAGCGCCCTCGAAGCCACGCAATAAAGGCAGAGCGCGGATTTCAGCGGTTTGCCCCGCCGCGCATGCGGACCCGCGCGCTTGCACGGGACGTGCCGACGGACAAACGCGCAGCGATTTCTCCACCGGATGAAAAGCGCGCTGCAAGATGCGCGTGCAAATCGTTGTTGCGGCATTCGCCTCGCGCCACGATCCATGGAGGATGCGGACAGGGAGGTTCGCATCCGGATTTTTCCGGCAGCGTTCGCTTCGAGCGACCGAAACCGCTGCCGGAGAAAACGCAAGAGTACGCCAGCTGGAAATGCCGGCAGGAACTCCTGCATCCGGAAGGCCCGACCGCCGACGCGGCGGCTTTTACCGGACGGCCGCGGAATCGCGCGAACCACAGGTTACGCGCGGATCAATGCGGCCTCACCGGCGCGCCGTCCTCGGCGCCATCGTGCGAGCCTTCGTGCGCGTTTTCGTGCTGCGCCGCTTCCTCGCCCTCGCGCGGCTCGTCCCGCGGCGGTATGGCGTGCAAGGGGCTCTCGAGGGCGATGTCCAGCACCTGGTCGATCCAGCGCACCGGATGGATCTTCAACGCACCGGTGATGTTCTTCGGAATTTCGGCCAGGTCCTTTTCGTTTTCTTCCGGAATGATGACCGTGGTGATGCCGCCGCGATGGGCGGCCAGCAATTTTTCCTTCAACCCGCCGATCGGCAGCACGCGGCCGCGCAACGTGATCTCGCCGGTCATCGCGATTTCCGAGCGCACGGGTATTTTCGTCAACGCCGACACCAGCGCGGTGCACATCGCGATGCCGGCGCTGGGACCGTCCTTGGGCGTGGCGCCTTCGGGCACGTGCACGTGGATATCGTGCTTGTCGTGGAACTCCGGGTCGATGCCGAGCCGCGCGCTGCGCGCGCGCACCACCGACTGCGCGGCGTGGATGGATTCCTTCATCACGTCGCCCAGTTGCCCGGTCAGGATCAGCTTGCCCTTGCCGGGCACCACGGTGGCTTCGATGCTGAGCAGGTCGCCGCCGACCTGCGTCCACGCGAGGCCCGTCACCAGCCCGACTTCGTTCTGTTCTTCGGCGCGGCCGAAATTGTGCCGGCGGACACCGAGGTACTTGTCGAGGTTGTCCGAATCCACCTTGATGCGCGACGCCGACTTTTTCGCCTTCACCGACTTCGCCGCCGCGACCGCAGGCCCGGCACCACCCTGCTCCACCTGCGCCTCCGCTTTCCTGCGCCCGGCCTTGCTGCCCGCCGCCTGCGCCAGCGTCAGTTCCTTCACCACCTTGCGGCAGATCTTGGCGAGTTCCCGCTCGAGGTTGCGTACGCCCGATTCGCGCGTGTAGTAACGGATGATGTCGCGCAGGCCGTTTTCCGCCACCGCAAGCTCGTCGTCCTTCAAGCCCGCCGCCTTGATCTGCTTGGGCAGCAGGTATTTCTGCGCGATCGCGACTTTCTCGTCTTCGGTGTACCCGGGAATGCGGATCACCTCCATGCGGTCCAGCAACGGCGCCGGGATGTTCATCGAGTTGGCGGTGGCGATCCACATCACCTCGGAAAGGTCGAAATCGACTTCCAGATAGTGGTCGTTGAAGGCGTGGTTCTGCTCGGGATCGAGCACTTCCAGCAACGCCGCGGACGGATCGCCGCGGAAGTCCATCGCCATCTTGTCGATCTCGTCGAGCATGAACACCGGGTTGCGCGTGCCCACCTTGGACATGTTCTGGATGACGCGGCCCGGCAGCGAACCGATGTAGGTGCGGCGGTGGCCGCGGATCTCGGCCTCGTCGCGCACGCCGCCCAGGCTCTGGCGCACGAACTTGCGGTTGGTGGCGCGCGCGATCGAGCGCCCCAGCGAGGTCTTGCCCACGCCGGGCGGGCCGACCAGGCACAGGATCGGGCCCTTGATCTTGTTGACGCGCTGTTGCACGGCGAGGTATTCGAGGATGCGCTCCTTGACCTTCTCCAGCCCGAAGTGGTCCTCGTCGAGCACCTGCTGCGCGAGCACCAAATCCTTGCGAACCTTGGTGCGTTTCTTCCACGGCACGCCGACCAGCCAATCGAGGTAGTTGCGCACCACCGTGGCTTCCGCCGACATCGGCGACATCATCTTCAGCTTGTTGAAATCCTGCTTCGCCTTCGCCAGCACGGCCTTGGGCATGCCGGCGTTGTCGATCTTGCGGCCCAGCTCGTCCATCTCGCTGGCGCCTTCCTCGAGATCGCCCAGCTCCTTCTGGATGGCCTTCATCTGTTCGTTGAGGTAATACTCGCGCTGGCTTTTTTCCATCTGCGACTTGATGCGGACGCGGATGCGCTTCTCGACCTGCTGCAGGTCCAGTTCGCTTTCGACCAGGCCGATCAGGAGTTCCAGCCGCGCGCCGACTTCGGCGGTTTCGAGCGCCTTCTGCTTGTCCGACAGGCGCACGGAGAGGTGCCCGGCGATGCTGTCGGCCAGTCGCGACGGGTCCTCGATGCCCGACAGGCTGGACAGCACCTCGGGCGGCAATTTGCGGCTTTGCTTGACCAGTTGTTCGAACAGCGACACCAGCATGCGCACCGCCGCTTCCATTTCGGTGCCGGGGCGGGCGTAGCCGGGTTCGATCGTTTCGACCCGCGCGCGCAGCATGCCGTCGAGTTCGCGGAAATCCGATGCGCGCGCACGCGATTGGCCTTCCACCAGCACCTTGACCGTGCCGTCGGGCAATTTCAGCAACTGCAACAGGCTGGCGACCGTGCCCATCGCATACAGGTCGGCCGCCGCCGGATCGTCGGTTTCCGGCTTCTGTTGCGCGACCAGCAGGATCTGCCGGTTGCCCGCCATCGCCGCTTCCAGCGCCTTCATCGATTTCTCGCGGCCCACGAACAGCGGGATCACCATGTGCGGATAGACCACCACGTCGCGCAACGGCAGCACGGGCAGGTCCGGCAACGCGGCAGTCAGGGGTTCGCTGGATTGGCTCGACATGGAATTCCCGAAATGGCGGAGATAACGGATACCGGCACCCGGCCGGGCTCGATCACAGAATGGTGGCGCGACGCGCGCGGATCAAGCGCCCGCGAACCGTTTCGTGTGGTCACGCACGGATGCAACGCGGACTGCCGCATGGCGGCCGTAAAATGACAGCGGGGCCGGCGCGCGAATTGCGCGCGGCGGCATCAGGCGGCGTCGCCCTCGGCCGCGGTGCGCGGGGATTGCAGGTTGCCGCGATAGATCAGGTAGGGCTCGGCCTGTCCGTTGATCACCGCCTCGTCCACCACGACCTTGCTGACGTGTTCGAGCGAGGGCAATTCGTACATCGTATCGAGCAGCACGCTTTCGAGGATGGTGCGCAGGCCGCGCGCCCCGGTCTTGCGCTTGAGCGCGCGTTTGGCAATCGCGGTCAGCGCTTCGGGCCGGAACTCGATCTCGACGCTTTCCATGTCGAACATCTTCTTGAACTGGCGCACGATCGCGTTCTTCGGCTCGGTAAGGATCTGCACCAGCGCCGCTTCGTCCAGCTCGTCCAGGGTCGCCACCACCGGCAGGCGCCCGACGAATTCCGGAATCAGGCCGTACTTGACCAGATCCTCCGGCTCGACGTCCGACAGGAACTTGCCAAGGTTGTGCTTGCGTTCACGGCTGCGGATTTCTGCGTTGAAGCCGATGCCGGTCGTCTCCGAACGCTGCTGGATGATCTTCTCCAGGCCGGAGAACGCGCCGCCGACGATGAACAGGATGTTGCGGGTGTCGACCTGCAGGAATTCCTGTTGCGGGTGTTTGCGCCCGCCCTGCGGCGGCACCGACGCGATCGTGCCTTCGATCAACTTGAGCAACGCCTGCTGCACACCTTCGCCGGATACGTCGCGGGTGATCGACGGGTTTTCGGACTTGCGCGAGATCTTGTCGATCTCGTCGATGTACACGATGCCGGTCTGCGCCTTCTCGACGTCGTAGTCGCACTTCTGCAGCAGCTTCTGGATGATGTTCTCGACATCCTCGCCGACATAGCCCGCCTCGGTGAGCGTGGTCGCATCGGCGATGGTGAAGGGCACGTTGAGCAGCCGCGCCAGCGTTTCGGCCAACAGCGTCTTGCCGCAGCCGGTGGGCCCGATCAGCAGGATGTTCGACTTGGCCAGTTCGATGTCGTCGTTCTTGGCGCGCGATTCCATCCGCTTGTAGTGGTTGTACACCGCGACGGCGAGCGCCTTCTTGGCGCGCGTCTGCCCGATCACGTACTGGTCGAGCGTGTCCATGATCTCGCGCGGCTTGGGCAGCTGGTTGCGGCCGGTGGCGGCCTTCTCTTCCAGCTCCTCGCGGATGATGTCGTTGCACAGCTCCACGCATTCATCGCAGATGAACACGCTGGGGCCCGCAATCAGCTTGCGGACTTCGTGCTGGCTCTTGCCGCAGAACGAACAGTAGAGAATCTTCCCGCCGTCGTTGCCCCGGCCCTGCCGATCTTCGCTCATGCCGATCTCGAAACGCCTCGTTCAGCCCGAGAATACCACAGCCCCGGCCGGTTACCGCCGGGACTGCAGTCACAATGGGAGCCCCGCGGCCACGAAGGCCACGCCCGTCCTGCCTGCCGCACGGGGGCGGCTCAGGCCGATTTCACCGAGGCATCCGGCCTGCGCTCGAACACCTGGTCGATCAGGCCGTAGGCCTGCGCGTCGGCCGCGCTCATGAAGCGGTCGCGTTCGGTGTCGTGGCTGATCTGCTCGATCGGCTTGCCGGTGTGCCTGGCGTAGATTTCGTTGAGTTTCTCGCGCATCGCCAGGATTTCGCGCGCGTGGATCTCGATATCGGTGGCCTGGCCGGAAATGCCGCCGGCCCACGGCTGGTGGATCATGATGCGCGAGTGCGGCAACGCGTAGCGCTTGCCCGTCGCGCCCGCCGTCAGCAGCAGCGAGCCCATGCTGGCCGCCTGCCCGATGCACATGGTGCTGACATCCGGCTTGAGGTACTGCATGGTGTCGTAGATCGCCAGACCGGCCGTCACCGACCCGCCCGGGGAATTGATGTAGAGGCTGATGTCCTTTTCCGGGTTTTCGGATTCCAGGAACAACATCTGCGCGACCAGGACGTTCGCGACCTGGTCGTTGACCTCGCCGACCAGAAAGATCACGCGCTCCTTCAGGAGGCGCGAATAGATGTCGTAGGAACGCTCGCCGCGCGAGGTCTGCTCGACCACCATCGGGATGAGGTTCAGGTTCTGCACCGACGGCGGGAATGGATTGGACATGAATTTCTCCGCTTGAGTAGCCCGGATGCAGCGTAGCGGAATCCGGGACGATGTTCGAAATACCCCCGGATTGGCCGCAGCGCGGCTTCTTCCGGGTTACCTGGGATGCATGACCTCGTCGAAGCTCAGCGTGCGTTCGGTGGCCGCGGCGTGTTCGGAAACCCACTCCGCCACCTGGTCTTCCAGCACCGAATTGCGCACGCCATCCAGCATCTGGTGGTCGGATGCGTAAAGTTCAATGACCTTGTGCGGCTCCTCGTAGGTCGAGGCGATGGTCGCCACCGCCTGCGAAACCCGCTTCTCGTCGGGACGGATGCCGTTGCTGCGGCCGATCTCGCGCAACAGCAACCCCGCGACGACGCGGCGGCGCGCGACGGGCTGGGCGGCCGAACGCGCCTCCGGCGGGATCGGCGCATCCGCCGCCAGTCCCTGCATCGAGGCGCGCACCAGACGCTCGCTCTCCGCCTCGACCAGTACCTGCGGAACGTCCAGATCCGGGTGCGCATCCACCAGCTTGTTGGCCACTTCGTTGCGCAGGCGCAACCGCAAGGCGTTGTCCAGCTCGCGCTCCAGGTTCGCGCGTACCTCCTTGCGGAAAGTTTCGATATCGCCTTCGGCGATGCCGAAACCACGGACGAACGCCTCGTCGACTTCCGGAAGGCGGGATTCGCGGACCTTCTCGACCCTGATGCCGACCTGGGCCATCTGCCCGGCGAGCCGCGGATCGCGGAATTCCACCGGGAACGCCACCGTCGCCTCGAATTGCTCGCCCGGCGCGTGCCCCCGCAGCACTTCCTCGAACGCCGCGAACGTCGCCCCGGAACCGATCACCGTGGCGGCGCGCTCCTGTCCCTGCGCGGGATGACGATAGTCGCCGGCCTGCGCGTCATAATCGAACGTGACCATGTCGCCGGCCTGCGCCGCGCGGTCCACGTCCGCAAAGCTGCGCCGCTGCGTGCGCAGGGTTTCGATCATCGCGTCGATGTCGCCCTCGGAAACCTGCGCGGCGCCACGCTCGATCTGCAGGGTCGCCACGTCCACCACCGGGATTTCCGGCAACACCTCGAAGGTGGCGGTGTAGGCGATCTCGCCGTCTTGCGGCTTGCCGCTGGTGTCGATGTTCGGGGTCGCCACCGGTTGCAGCTTTTCCTGCTGGACGGCTTCGCGGAAGGTGCTGCCGACCAGGTCCGACAGCGCTTCACCGCGGATCTGCGGCCCGAAGCGCTGCTCGATCACCTTGACGGGCACCTTGCCGGGGCGAAAGCCCTTCAGGCGCACATTGCGGCACATTTCGGTCACGCGCTCGCGCACGCGCGATTCGAACTGCTCGGCGGGAAATTTTACCGTCAGCTTGCGTTCGAGCTTGCCCAGATTTTCCAGTTGCACTTGCATGGATGATGAAACTCCGTGGATCACGTTGCGTGTTTGAATCGATCTTCAGGACCGATTGCCCTCCATGGCAAAATGCGTCATATAACCGCCGCCCATGATCGAGTGGCTCGGAAGCTTCCATCCGTGGATGGCGCTCCGTGGTGCGAAAGGCGGGACTCGAACCCGCACGGGTTGCCCCACTGGAACCTAAATCCAGCGCGTCTGCCAGTTCCGCCACTTTCGCGGTGGCAAGCAACGATGCGATCTTCCCTGCTCGCGTGAAACCCGATGCCTTCCGGTGACCGCATCGAGAGAAATTGGTGGGCCGTCTAGGACTCGAACCTAGGACCAAGAGATTAAGAGTCTCCTGCTCTACCAACTGAGCTAACGGCCCGGCTATTTCATCGACACGTTTCTGCAGCAACGACTCGTCGTGTTCCACTTTGGCACGAGCCGCATCCCTGCAGGTCCGTGCCCATCACGCGCGAAGCGGTCGCATGCAATCCGCAATTGTACCGAACTGGGGTGGACGATGGGATTCGAACCCACGACAACCGGAATCACAATCCGGTACTCTAACCAACTGAGCTACGCCCACCATAAACCTTCACCCGCAACAACCTTCCATGGTGCGCTCTCCAGGCGGCATCCCTGCCTCCTCCGCGCCGCTCGCATGCGATGCCATTCAAGGCATCGCGTAAACGCTCGCGTCGCGACCAACTGAGCTACGCCCACCATAAACCTTCACCCGCAACAACCTTCCCTGATTCGCGTTCCGGTCGGCAACGCCACGCCACGATCTGGCGCGCCCGACTGGATTCGAACCAGCAACCGTCGGCTTAGAAGGCCGATGCTCTATCCGATTGAGCTACGGGCGCAATCGGGTTGATTCTCGCATCGAACCCTCCATGGTGCGA
>JAFEEJ010000229.1 GCA_018241145.1 Pseudomonadota bacterium
GATTCCACCCTGCACGCCACCACCGCGCTGTTCGAACTGCCGGCCGGTCCACTGAAGGTCGCTGCCGGCGCGGAATATCGCCACGAGAGCGGCAGCGACGATCCGGATGAACTGCTGGCCAGCGGCCGCGCGAACGGCGGCTTCGTCAACTATGGTCCGACCACGGGCGCGTATTCCGTCAGGGAAGCGTTCGGGGAATTCAAAATCCCGCTGCTGGCCGGGCGACCCTTCGCGCGCCGGCTTGATCTCGACATGGCGACGCGCTGGTCGGATTATTCGCGCTTCGGCAGCACCACCAATTCGCAGGCGGGATTGCGCTGGAAGCCGGTGGACGATCTGCTGGTGCGCGCGAGTTACATCCAGGGCTTTCGTGCGCCGAGCGTGCTGGATCTGTTCCAGGGCGCGGTCTCGACGGGCGAACTCACCGCCGATCCGTGCGCATCGACCAGTCATCCGACCGCGGCGACCCTCGCGCATTGCGCCGCGCTGGGGGTACCGGTGGACGTCCGTGAGTTTGGCGGCGCGGATGTCACCTTCGGCGGCAATCCGGCGCTGCGCCCGGAAACGTCGCGCACCCGTACCCTGGGGGTCGTCTACGATCCCTCGTGGCTGCCAGGACTCGGCGCAAGCCTCGACTGGTACCGCATCGAGATCCGCAATGCGATCGGCGAGCGCTCGGCGCAGGCCATCCTCGATGCCTGCTACAAACTCGGCGACCCCAACGCGTGCACGCTGATCACGCGCGATCCCAACTACGGCTTCCTGTCGAATGTGGATGCCAGCCAGCAGAACCTTCCGGGCGGTCTGGAAACGGAGGGTTACGATTTCACCGTGGACTGGCATCGCCACACACGTTTCGGCCAGTTGCAACTGCGCTGGGACAACGCCTATGTGACCTATTACGGCGAACTCGGCAAGCCCGCGCCGGGCAGCATCCTTCCCGATGGTTCACTGGCACAGGGCAATGTCGTCGGACACAACGAACAGCCCTTCGGCTACTACGGCGTGGTCTGGCGCCTGCGTTCGACCCTCACCCTGGCCTGGCAGCGCGGACCGTGGAGCGCCTCGATCGATGCGCGTTACTTTTCGCCCATCGTCGAAAGCTGTCAGGCAGTGACCGAAATTGCGGCCACGGTCGGCGATGCAACACTGCTTGCGTTGTGTTCCGATCCGGATCATGTGCAGGGTGGCCAGCCCGATCCGCTCAATCGCGTTGGCGCGGTGACGTACGTCGACTTGCAGGCAAGCTGGACGGCGCCGTGGAAGGGCGCATTCACGCTCGGCGTACGCAATGCGCTCGACCGCAATCCGCCCGTGTCGTATTCGGCAGCCGCCAATTCGTTCTTCCCCGACTACGACCTTCCCGGCCGCTTTTTCTACGCCAGTTACCGGCAAAAGTTTTGATCGCGGGCGGCGTCACGGTGTAATCGCGGAACGATGATGCCGAATCAAGGGGGCTGCCTCACTCCTTCGTCATGAATCCGCATGTAATCGCGGAACGGTCGTGCCGAAGTATGGGTCGAGGGCAACGAACCCTCATCGCCCACACACTGAGGACACGATCATGAAACTGCACGCAATCACCATCGCAATCGCAATGGCCGCGTTCGCGGGAGCCGCGGCCGCCGGCAACCAGCAAACCATGTCGCCGGTGTACGTTTCCCCCGCCGATGTCGCGGCATGCACGCCGCCTTCCGATGCACCGGCTTGCGGAAACTTCCATCGCTGGATCCGCGCCAACTTTTCGGAACGCGAGATCGGCATGTTGTTCGGCGCACGCACGTCGTACCCGGAGAGCCTGACCGGTGGCATCGACCGCCTGCAGAAACGCTATCAGGCGCTGGTGCAGGAGTACGTCGCGCAGCAGAACGCGGCGAGCGAACAGGTCGCCGCCAAGTAAGCCTGACGGCAAGCCTGCACCGGCACGCCCCGCCAACGCGGGGCGTGTTTCATTGGGAACCTGCCGAAATCGTGGTGGATCCGTTCTCCGGCTTGTCCTCAAGAATTCTCGTCCTTGCGGCGATCGAGCATGCAGGTAATCACCGAACGGCCTGGCCTGCCTCGCGGACGTCCGTACCTGATCTGCCGTTGCGCGCTGTCGCAAGAAAGTCAGCGCGGCACGCGGTAACCCCCGCGCACGCCGCGCGGCGAAAGGGTGAGTTGCCAGAGCTGGTCGCGGCGCGCGCGGAAGGTCGCCGCGGAAGCGGAGAGGTAGTAACGCCACATGCGGCGGAAGCGTTCGTCGTAGCGCGGGTTTTTCGAAAGCTCCGGCCAGGCGGCGTCGAAATTGGCGCGCCAGGCCATCAGGGTCCTGTCGTAGTCGGCGCCGAAGTTGTGCCAGTCCTCGACCACGAACAAACCTTCCAGCGCGGGGGCGACCTGCGACGCGGCAGGCACCATCGAGTTGGGGAAGATGTATTTCTCGATCCATGGATCGGGTCTGCTGGGCGCGCCGTTGGTGCCGATGCAATGCAGTACCGACAACCCGTCGTCTTTCAGGCAGCGCTTGCACACTTCGAAATAGGTGCGGTAGTTCTTCCAGCCGACGTGTTCGAACATGCCGATCGAATACACCGCGTCGAATTTCTCTTCGAGCTCGCGGTAGTCCTGCAGGCGGATTTCGATGGGCAGGTCCTTGCACAGTTCGCGCGCGAATTGCGCCTGCTGTTCCGAAACCGTCACGCCCACGCCGGAGACGCCATGGTTTTCCGCCGCGAATTTCAGCGCCTCGCCCCAGCCGCAGCCGACGTCGAGGATCTTCATGCCCGGTTTCAGCCGCAGCTTGCGGCAGACCAGCTCCAGCTTGGCCGCCTGTGCGTCATCCAGCGTGCCGGCGTCTTTCCAGTAGCCGCACGAATACACCAGCCGCTTGCCCAGCATCGCCCGGAACAGGTCGTTGCCGAGATCGTAATGCGCCTTGCCGATCTTGAACGCGCGGCGGCCGCGTTGCAGGTTGATGAAGCGCGCGCGCAGGTGCGCCCGCAGCGTGTCGAAGTTCTTCAGGTGTTCGTCGAGATGCGCATCCAGCACGCGGAAGAAGAAGCCATCCAGGTCGTCGGCGTCCCACCAGCCGTCCATGTACGCCTCGCCCAGTCCCAGCGAGCCGTGCGCGAAGGCGCGCGCGAACACGTGTTCGTCGTGCACGCGCAGGTCCCACGGGCGATCGCCGTCGATCTTCACGTCCGCGAGCGCGAGCAGGTGCTCGGCGCGTTCGCGCAGGTGCGGCGCGTGGTACGCGCCCGATTCGTCGGCGGCGATTTCGCTGGGTTCGGAAAGGTCGTTCATGCGTGTTGCCTTCGCGTGTTGCGCAGACCGTACAGCAGCGGGCAGGCGACCCATTGCAGCGCCAACGCCGTGATCACCGCGTAAAGCGGCTTGATATCGTACAACACGCCGAGCAGCGCGCTGCCCGCGAACCAGGCCAGGCCGTAGATCGCGTTGAACACGCCCATCACCGTGGCGCGCTTCGCGCGCGGGATGCGTTGCGCCACGGCCGCGCGCAGCAGCGAATCGTGCGCGCCGAAACCCGCGCCCCACAAGGCCATGCCGGCCACCGCCGCCCATGGCCCGCCGAGGAACACCAGCGGCGCGTACAGCGCGGGGAGGATCGTGGTCCACAGCAGCACTCCCAGCCCGCGCTTGTCGAACCATTTTCCGAGGACCAGTGCGGCACCCCCGCCTGCGAGGCTGGCGAGCGAATAGAGGATCGGGATCGCGTCGTTCGGCAGCACGCGATCGCTGCTGAAGTGGAAGGCGATCAGCGCGAAGTCGGCGTAACCGGCGGCGATCAACGCGGTCGCGAGCAGGAAGATCTTCAGCTCGCGGATGGCTTTCGCATCCTGCGTCGGGATCGCCGCGTGTTCATCCATTTCCTGCGGTTGCGGGTAACGGGCGCGCGCGACGATCAAGGTCGCCATTGCGGCCAGCGCCGGCAGCAGCAGCCATGCGAAGGCGTGCCGGTAACCGCCGTGCAGGAACAACACCAGGGAGGCGATCAACGGACCGAGCACCGCGCCGATGGAATCCAGCGCTTCGTGCAGGCCGAATGCCCAGCCCGCGCCTCCCATGTCCTTCGCGGCGTGCGAAAGCATCGCATCGCGCGCGGGCGTGCGCAGCGCCTTGCCGCTGCGTTCCAGGATGATCAACCCTGCCGCGACCGGCCAGTTGCCCGCCAGCGCCAGCGCCGGCACCGCGAGCAGGTTGATCGCGTAGCCGATGATCGTGATCGTCCAGTAGCGGCCGGTGCGATCGGCCAGCAAGCCGGTTCCGAAACGCAGGACGTAGCCCAGCAATTCGCCCGCGCCGGCGACCACCGCGACGATGAAACCGGTCGCGCCGAGCGTGCCGAGGAACGGCCCGGTGATCGAGCGCGAGCCTTCGTAGGTCATGTCGGCGAACAGGCTGACGACGCCGATCAGCACCACGAAGGTGAGGGCCTGCCTTGCGGCCGATCGTGCGGGCGGGGCAGCCATCGCGGCGTCAGTCGGGCGCGTCGCCATCGAGCACGCCGAATTCCACCGGCAATTTCGCATAGAACAGTTGCAGGCGCTCGTCGCGCACGAGTCGCATCAGGCGGTCGGCGTCTTCGTTCGTGACCACGAAATCCACGCGCACGGTTTCCGAGCCCGCCAGTTCCAGGAAATGCGCCTCGTGCATCACGCCATGCCGGCCGTAACCTGCGATGGAGCGGAACGCGGTGCCGCCGGCGATTCCCAGCTTCTTCGCTTCGCGCAGCAGCCAGTCGTACAGCAGCACGCCGTGGTGGCGGCGGTTTTCGTGCATGAAGAAGCGCAGGTACGCGCCTTGCGTCGGGCGTGCGCTCATGCCCAGCTCCTCACCAGGCCCTGCGCGATCGCGAAGCCCAGCAACGTCATCGCCAGCGATCCGACCACGTGCAGGCCGATCAGCGCCAGCGACCACAAGTATTCCTGCCGCAGCAGCAAGGTCACGGTTTCGCCGGAAAAGGTCGAAAA
Organism: Pseudomonadota bacterium; assembly: GCA_018241145.1. Lineage (GTDB taxonomy): Bacteria > Pseudomonadota > Gammaproteobacteria > Xanthomonadales > Rhodanobacteraceae > 66-474. The sequence goes on from JAFEEJ010000229.1 coordinate 4,974, forward strand.
CGTGGTGAGTCCGCCCAGGAAGCCCGCCGTGACGAACAACCTCGCCTCGGGCGCGAGTGCGGAGAACTGCGCGAACGCGCCCATCGTCAGGCCCATGATCAGCCCGCCCAGCAGGTTGGCCGCGAGCGTGCCGAAGGGCAGGGTGGGGAAGACCGGATTCAGCGCCACGCCGAGCAGGTAGCGCAGGCATGCGCCGAGGAAGGCGCCGCAGCCGGTGGCGAGCAAAGCGGAAAACATCATGTCATCGGTTCCTTGCGTTCCGTGTCGCGGTGTGCGGGAACCACGCGCGCTGCGCGCCACTGGCGACGACACCGCGCCGGGATTCCCGGTGGGCAGGCATCATCAGCCTCGCGGCGGTTCGGGGAGAATGCCATCTCCCTTGCGTCGCGGCGATGTTAGCCCAAGCTGCCGCCGCAATGCACGTCCTTGCGGGGATGTCGCCGGCCGCGGTCCGGGCGCGATCGGAAATTCCTGACACGGCAACGCGGCGAAGGCTGCTTCGCCGGCACGCGCGCTGTGGAATAATTGCAACCGGAAAGATGAGAACGACGCCTGACGAACTCATTCGAGCCGACGCCACCGTGTGGCGCGGCTCAATTCAATATCCAATACCATGTCGCAGGCGATGAGATCGCACCCTTCCACACTGCCCGCCAGTCACACATCCGAGGATTGAAGCAATGGACGACAACAAGCGCCGCGCGCTCGCTTCCGCGCTGGGCCAGATCGAAAAGCAGTTCGGCAAGGGCGCGGTGATGCGCATGGGCGATCGCAGCAACGAGGCCGTGGATGTCGTCTCCACCGGTTCGCTCGGGCTGGATGTCGCGCTGGGCATCGGCGGCCTGCCGCGCGGCCGCGTGGTGGAAATCTACGGGCCGGAATCCTCGGGCAAGACCACGCTTACCCTGCAGGTGATCGCCAATTGCCAGAAGAACGGTGGCACCGCAGCGTTCGTCGATGCCGAGCACGCGCTCGATCCGGCTTACGCCGAAAAACTCGGCGTCAACGTCGATGACCTGCTGGTCAGCCAGCCCGACACCGGCGAGCAGGCGCTGGAAATCGCCGACATGCTGGTGCGTTCCAACGCGGTCGACGTGGTGGTGATCGACTCGGTGGCCGCGCTGACGCCCAAGGCCGAAATCGAGGGCGAGATGGGCGACAGCCACGTCGGCCTGCACGCGCGGCTGATGAGCCAGGCACTGCGCAAGCTGACCGCAAACATCAAGCGTTCCAACACGCTGGTGATCTTCATCAACCAGATCCGAATGAAGATCGGCGTGATGTTCGGCAACCCGGAAACCACCACCGGCGGCAACGCGCTGAAGTTCTACGCCTCGGTGCGGCTGGACATCCGCCGTATCGGCGCGGTGAAGAAGGGCGACGAGGTGATCGGTTCGGAAACGCGCGTGAAGGTCGTCAAGAACAAGGTCGCACCGCCGTTCCGGCAGGCCGAGTTCGAGATCCTCTACGGCGAGGGCACCTCGTACGAAGGCGAACTGATCGAACTGGGCGTCAACAACAACCTGGTCGAGAAGTCCGGGGCGTGGTACAGCTACGGCGGCGAACGCATCGGGCAGGGCAAGGAGAACGCGCGACAGTATTTCAAGGACAATCCGGGCGCCGCCAAGGAACTCAACGACGCCTTGCGCGCCAAACTGCTGGTGGCTTCGCGCAGCGGCGGCGGCGTGGCAGTGGGCGAAGATGCCGAGGAAGTCGAGGCGTGATCCAATGTAGATGAGGCGTCGCGCAGACCATTCGCAAGTCAGCGACCGACAGAACGCCTACGACCGTGGCCTGTCGATGCTTGCGCGGCGCGAGCATTCGCAACGCGAGCTGCGTACGCGGCTGGAACACGGCGGATACGACGAGGCGGAAACCGCCGATGCGCTGAAGAACCTGCATCGCGACGGTTACCAGAGCGAAGAGCGCTTCGGCGGGATGATCCTGCGCGCGCGGGCGGCTCAGGGTTACGGGCCGGCACGGGTACGTGCGGAATTGCGTTCGCACGGGCTGGCCGACGCCGCGATCCGCGCCCTGCTGGAGGACGCGGCCGTGGACTGGGCCGCATCCGCGCGTACCCAATTGCGCAAGAAATATGGCGGCAAGCCTGCAAGGGACCACACCGAGCGCGGCAGGCGCGCGGCTTTCCTGCTGCGCCGCGGCTTCGACGCCGCCACCGTTCGCGCCGCGACCCACGCCGAAAGGGACGATTGAAGGTGTACGGGTCAAGCGGGCGACGCACCGGTTCGGGGTTTCGTTCGCTCCGTGCGTGGCCGAACCGGACCGCTGCCCGACCGCGACCGGTTCCGGATGGCGGCGTCGGCTCTGCTATTGTTCGCGGTTCGCCGGCCCCATCTTGTCCGCATGAAAACCGCCGAAATCCGTTCGACCTTCCTGGAGTTCTTCCGCGAACGCGGACACACGATCGTGCCCTCGGCCACGCTGGTGCCGGCCAACGACCCGACGCTGTTGTTCACCAATTCCGGGATGGTGCAGTTCAAGAACGTGTTCCTCGGCAGCGAGAAACTGCCCTGCGCGCGCGCGGCCGACGTGCAGCGCTGCCTGCGCGCCGGCGGCAAGCACAACGACCTCGATTCGGTCGGTTACACCGCGCGCCACCACACCTTCTTCGAGATGCTGGGCAACTGGTCGTTCGGCGACTATTTCAAGAAGGAAGCGATCGAGTGGGCCTGGGAGTTGCTGACGAAGGTTTTCAGGCTGCCGGCCGATCGCCTGTGGGTGACGGTCTACCACACCGATGACGAGTCATACACCATCTGGAAGGACGTGATCGGCGTGCCGCCCGGGCGCATCGTGCGCATCGGCGACAACAAGGGCGCGCCGTTCGCCTCCGACAATTTCTGGCAGATGGCCGACACCGGCCCGTGCGGGCCCTGCACGGAAATCTTCTACGACCATGGTCCGGAAATCGCGGGCGGCCCGCCGGGCTCGCCGGACGAAGACGGCGATCGCTACATCGAAATCTGGAACCTGGTGTTCATGCAATTCGATCGCGCAGCCGACGGCACGTTGTCGCCGCTGCCCGCGCCGTGCGTGGACACCGGCATGGGGCTGGAACGCCTCGCCGCCGTGCTGCAACACGTTCATTCCAATTACGAGATCGACCTGTTCGCGCATTTGATCGAAGCCGCGGCACGCCTGACGGACACGCAGGATCGCGAAAACAAGTCGTTGCGCGTGATCGCCGACCACATCCGCGCCTGCGCGTTCCTGATCGTGGACGGCGTGCTGCCGTCCAACGAAGGCCGCGGCTACGTGCTGCGCCGGATCATCCGCCGGGCGCTGCGCCACGGCTGGATGCTGGGCGTGCGCGGCGAGTTCTTCTGGAAGATGGTCGCGCCGCTGGTTTCCGAAATGGGCCACGCGTATCCGGAATTGGCGAAGAAGCAGAAGTTCGTCGAAGAAGCCCTGCGCGCGGAAGAGCAGCGCTTCGGCGAAACGCTGGAGCAGGGCATGCGTATCTTCGACGACGTCGCCGCGCGCGCGCGCGGCGGCACGATCCGCGGCGAAGATGCGTTCCGCCTGTACGACACCTATGGATTCCCGGTCGATCTCACCGCCGATATCGCGCGCGAACGCGGCTTGGGCGTCGACATGGCCGGCTTCGAACGCGCGATGGACGAACAACGCGAACGTGCGCGCGCGGCCTCGCGTTTCGAAAACAAGGCGCAACTGCCCGCGGAACTCGCGAGCAAATTGGCCCCGACGGAATTCCTCGGTTACGAAACGCTGGAAGCCAGGGACTGCAAGGTGCTGGCGATCCTGCACGATGGCCGCGCAGCCGAATCGCTGGCGCCGGGAGAAAACGGCGCGGTGATCCTGGATCGCACGCCGTTCTACGCGGAATCCGGCGGGCAGGTCGGCGATACCGGCGCGCTGGAACTCGCGGCCGGGCGTTTCATCGTCGAGGACACGCAAAAGCTCGGCGGCCAATTCCATTCGCACATCGGAAGATGGAAAGGCGACGCGCCGCTGCGAGTGGATGACAGGGTGCATGCGCGCGTGGACGGTACGCGGCGGCAGGCGACGGTGCTGAATCATTCGGCGACGCACCTGTTGCACGCCGCACTGCGGCAGGTGCTGGGCGAACACGTGACGCAAAAGGGTTCGCTGGTCGCGCCGGACCGGTTGCGCTTCGACTTCTCGCATTTCCAGCCGGTGACGCGCGACGAACTGCGCCGCATCGGGGATCTCGTCAACGCGCAGATCCGCCGCAACGATGTCGCCGAAATCCGCCACATGGCTTATGACGACGCGATCGCCACCGGCGCGATGGCATTGTTCGGCGAGAAATATGGCGACGAAGTCCGCGTGTTGCGGATGGGCGACTTCTCGACCGAGCTGTGCGGCGGCACGCACGTGGCGCGCACCGGCGACATCGGCCTGTTCAAGATCGTTTCCGAATCGGGCGTGGCCGCGGGCATCCGCCGCATCGAGGCGGTGACCGGCGCAGGCGCCATGAGCCTGGTCGATGACGAGGAACGGAGGCTCGACGAAGTTGCCGCCATGCTTTCGACCGGCCCGCAGGACGTCGCGGAAAAGTTGCGCCAGGTACTGGATCGCCAGAAGAAGCTGGAACGCGAGCTGGATGCGCTGAAAACCAAGGCCGCCGGCGCCGCGACCGGCGACCTGGCCTCGCAGGCGCGAGAGGTCGGCGGCATCAAACTGATCGCCGCGCGCGCGGACGGCATGGATGCGAAGACGTTGCGCGAAGCGGTGGATGCCCTCAAGCAGAAACTGCGGGATTGCGTGGTGCTGCTCGCATCCGGCAGCGAGGGCAAGGCGTCGCTGATCGCCGGGGTGCACGGCGCGGCGCTCGGCAAGGTGAAAGCGGGCGAGGTGGTCGCGCATGTCGCTTCGCAGATCGGCGGCAAGGGCGGCGGCCGGCCGGACATGGCGCAGGGCGGCGGCGAGGACTCGCCGGCGTTGGACCGCGCCCTCGCGGGGCTGCCGGACTGGCTGGCGCAGAGGCTGGGCTGACCGCCGTCCGCAGACTCGTTCAGTTTCGTTGCGCCCGTTCAGCTTACTCGTTACTATCGCGAAATCATTCCGCCGCGGGCCGGCTCACCGTGGCGATCCGAAAACCGTTCGAGGCGGGCAGGCAATGGATTGCCCGATGTCCGCAGAGGGCGGAATCCGCGGTTGCGAACGTACGCGTCATCCGAAGGTCTGATATTCGGAACGCGAGCAGGAGTATCGACATGCTTATTCTGACCCGCCGGGTGGGAGAAACCCTGATGATCGGTGATCAGGTAACGGTGACCGTGCTTGGGGTCAAGGGCAACCAGGTGCGCATCGGCATCAACGCGCCGAAGGACATCGCGGTGCATCGCGAAGAAATCTTCCAGCGCATCAAGCACGAGCAGACGACCGACGAAGCGGGCGGATCTTCCGAGGCCGGTTGATCTTTACCCTCGTTCGACGCGTCGTTATGCTTGCGCGTCCATCCTGCGTGCCTTGATCGATTCGCGTCCGTGGGCCGATGGGATGCCGATTCCGGAACGGTGGCAGGATCGAATCGATGGCCGGCTGGACGGAATTTGAATTCATCCGGACAGGTGCCCGAGAGGTCGAAATGCAAGCGCCTTGATCATGCCTTGAATGGCATGATCAGCTTGCATCGAGGAGGAGGCATGGATGCCGACCGGAGTGTGCGCCATGGAAGGCACGAAGCAGTTGCGTGAAAGTGGAGAGATGCCCGAGAGGTCGAAATGCAAGCGCCTTGATCATGCCTTGAATGGCATGATCAGCTTGCATTGAGGAGGAGGCATGGATGCCGACTGGAGTGCGCGCCATGGATGGCACGAAGCAGTTGCGTGAAAGTGGAGAGATGCCCGAGAGGCCGAAGGGGCTCCCCTGCTAAGGGAGTATCGGGTCAAAAGCCTGATCGAGGGTTCGAATCCCTCTCTCTCCGCCACCCTTTCCGCAATGGGTGGCGTGGACTGCCGCATTGACGGTTTTGCCGCAAACCGGAATAATCGCGCGTCCTGCGGCTCGTGATGCGTTCGATGGCGTGCATTCCGCCCCCATTGAATGCCGCAGGTTCCGCGAAAAAGTTTCATGCGCCCGTAGCTCAGCTGGATAGAGTACCAGGCTACGAACTTGGTGGTCGGGAGTTCGAATCTCTCCGGGCGCGCCATACAAAGACCAACGACGCCAGTGGCTTATGGTCACTGGCGTCGTCGTTTTCGCGCTCAGTGACCCATGCCGTGACAGTTGCTGTGACAGAGGGTCGCAGGGTCGCCGCGG
>JAFEEJ010000230.1 GCA_018241145.1 Pseudomonadota bacterium
CCGCTGGTGTTCCGGTTGTCATGCCAATGGCATTGCCGGGTAGCTACGTACGGAAGCGATAACCGCTGAAAGCATCTAAGCGGGAAGCGCGCACCAAGATGAGATCTCCCGGGGCACAAGCCCCCTGAAGGACCCTCGAAGACCACGAGGTTGATAGGCGCGGTGTGCAAGCACAGCAATGTGTTCAGCTAACGCGTACTAATGATCCGTGCGGCTTGACCATATAACCCCAAGACGCTTCGCTGTTAATGTGCATCCCTGCACGAACAAGCAGCCATCCGTGGCTGCACTTCTCAAGGGAAGCACGCTTCAACTGCACGTTGAGGTTCGATTGAATCAAACGCTTGTCACATCCCAAGAACTTATTCGGAGCCGCGCATTGCGCGCTCCGTCCGCTTTCCCTGGCGGCAATAGCGGTGTGGTCCCACCCGATCCCATCTCGAACTCGGAAGTGAAACGCACCAGCGCCGATGGTAGTGTGGCTCAAGCCATGCAAGAGTAGGTCACCGCCAGGGGCTTCAAAAGTCGAAAAGGCCACCCAACAGGGTGGCCTTTTCGCTTTTTGCGTTTCTCTGGCGATGGTCTGTTCGCGCATGGCAACCGCCATGCAAGAGTAGGGCGAGACGGCGCGCTTAGCAGATGCCTTGAATGGCATCTGCTGCGCCGACGAGCGCCCGGCCAAGAATGGCCGGGCCGGCGTTTGCACCATGGATGGTTGCTTGCGGCGCAAGCTTACGGGCGCCGCCCGCGCCGCGCCTGATCGATGCGTCGGTGCTCGGCTTCGCCCAGTACCCTGGCGCGATTGTTCGCCACGATCCACAGATCGTGGTGCTCGGCTTCCGATTCGCTGTCCGGGATGCGGTTGAACGGAATGCGCATCGGCGCGGCGTCCTGCCGCAACGCCTCGTGCATGCCGCCGAAGTACACCTTGTTCAGGCCGTAGCGCGTGTTGATGCGATCCACCACGCGGTTGAGCGCGTGCACGCGACGCTCGTCGCCGAACAGCGAGCCGGAGCTCAGCGTGCGCTCGACCAGGCGGTGCAGGGTCACGCTGACCGCGAGTGGACGCGCGCCCCGTGCGCCCGGCAGGCCGCGGATCCGCCCGCCCAGCGCGAGTTCCATGTGATGCAGCAGCGTACGGCTGTCGTCGCAGGCGTCGAAGGCGAGCCCGCCGTCGAAACGTTCTTCGCGGCCGACGTAACGGATGTGCACCGACAATGCGCCCGCGAGCATTTCGTAACGGCGCAGCCGCATCGCTGCCTTGACCAGCAGTTTTTTCAGCACCGCGCGCGCGCCGTGCGGCGTCCGCAATTCCGGCGACAGCACGTGTGAATGACCGACCGAACCGCGCACGGTCGCGCGCGCCGGTTGCCAGTCCCCGCGCAATGCCGCCCACATCCGCGCGCCCTCGATGCCGCCCCATGCCACGCGCAGGGTGTGCTGGTCGGCAGCGGCCAGTTGCGCGACGGTGTCGATGCCGACCGCGTGCAGCCGCGCCTCCATCGACGCGCTGATGCCGCACAGATCGGTGAGGTCCAGGTCGTGCAGCACGTCGGGCAGGTCGCTGCGTTCGATCACCACCAGGCCATCGGGCTTGCGCATGTCCGAGGCGGTCTTGGCCAGCCACACGTTGGGCGCGATGCCGATCGAACAGCGGATCGCGCCGTTGTCGGTTTCACGCGCGATCTCCTGCTTGATTTGTTGCGCCAGCGCGACGGCATTGCCGCGCTGGCGCTCGCGGCCGATCAACTCGATGTCGCATTCGTCGATCGAATGCACCGCGCCGACCGGCAACACGCGGCCGATCGCGCCGAGCAGGCGATGGTGCCAGGCGATGTAGCGTTCCGGCCGCGACAGCACCAGTTCGATTTCCGGGCAGAGTTTTTTCGCTTCGCCCGCCAGCGTGCCCGTGCGCACGCCGCGCAGCTTCGCCTCGACGCTGGCGGCGATGCAGCAGGAACTCGGCGTCAGCACCGGCACCACGCCGACCGGCCGGCCGCGCAGGCGCGGGTTCTCCTGCTGCTCCACCGAAGCGAAGTAGCTGTTGAAATCGACGAACAGGCTGCGCAGGGTCATGGGGCGGCATGGACACGAACCCGGACCGTATAGGCTACCCCCGTCGCATGTTCGGAGACGGTTAAATATCCGAATTCCGGACAGCCCCATCCAGGGCTTGCCGGAATACGCCGACCTGCCGCGCGGGGAGCGCGGCGGAACGCCGAAGGCGGCCTTCGCGCAGTGAAGGTGGGGTACATGGATGTGCCGGATGGCTCGGTCGGCCCGGACCCGGCTTCGCCGCATCATGCACAAGAAGCAGAAGCGTGCTTGATGCGCGACTGACCATCCACGGCCAGCCAACCTCCGGTGATGTTCAGTCTTGCGAACGCTCCAGCGCGCGGCGCAGCGGCGCCGGATCTTCCAGCGAAAGCAGGTACGCCACGCCGGTTTCGTCTTCCAGCATGCACACACGCGACCGGTCGGTGATCAGGCACAGCGCCTTGCGCCCGTCGCGCAGCCGGTACCAGCCACTGCTGAAGCCGGGCAGGCCGATGCCCCAGGTGCGCAACAGCGGGCGCAATTCCGGATGCGCCGCCAGGTCGATTTCACGCAGCCCGCGCGGCGCCAACCTTTGCAGCGCGATCAGGCGGCTGCCGAGGCCGCTGTCGATGCCGATCGCCTGCGCGTTCAAGGCCACGCCGGCGCGGCGGATGCGCCAGGAGAGGAAAAGGTACAGCACCTGCAACAGCAGCAAGGGGCCGAGCAGGGCGCTGCCGGCCAGCCACGGCGGCGTGCCGTGGATGAGCGCCGACGCGAACAGGATCAACAGCAGCACGCCGCTGGGCACGAACATCCAGAACAGCAGCCAGCGCAGCGCGCGCTCGCGATCGCCGGCCAGCGGCAGGACCTGCGCGGAAACATTTTCGGCCATCTGCGGTCGCTCGTGATGCGTGTGCTAAGTTTATCTGCATGGATCCCGTGCGCCGAACCCGCATCGTCGCCACCCTCGGCCCCGCCACCGACGTGGACGGCATGCTCGAACGCATCCTGCGCGAAGGCGTGGACGTGGTGCGCCTGAACCTCTCGCATGGCAGTGCGGAAGATCACGCCAAGCGCGCGCAGGCGGTGCGCACGGTCGCCGAAAACCTCGGCCGCGAAGTCGGCGTGCTGGCCGACCTGCAGGGTCCGAAGATCCGCGTCGAGCGGTTCGCCAACGGGCCGGTGACGCTGCAACCGGGCCAGCCGTTCACGCTGGACTGCCGCAAGGACGCGCCGACCGGCGACGAGGCGCGCGTCGGCGTGAGTTATCTCGGCCTGCCCGACGATGTGCACGCGAATGATGTGCTGCTGCTGGACGACGGCTTGATCGCACTGCAGGTGCGAGAGGTCGCGGGCGACCAGATCCATTGCGCCGTGCTGATCGGCGGCAAGCTTTCCGATCGCAAGGGACTCAACCGGCAGGGCGGCGGCCTGTCGCTGGGCGCGTTGTCCGACAAGGATCGCGCAGATATCAAACTCGCCGCGCAACTGCGCGCGGATTTCCTGGCGGTGTCGTTCGTGCGTTCGGCCGCCGACATCGAGGAAACGCGCAAGCTGTTGCACGAAGCCGGAGGCGAAGCGGCGATCGTCGCCAAGATCGAGCGCGCCGAGGCGATCGATGCGCTGGAAGCAATCGTGGATGCGGCGGATGCGGTGATGGTCGCGCGCGGCGATCTGGGCGTGGAAATCGGCGACGCCGAATTGCCCGGCCTGCAGAAGAAGATCATCCGCGAGGCGCTGATCCGCAATCGCGCGGTGATCACCGCCACGCAGATGCTGCAATCGATGGTGGAAGCGCCGATCCCGACGCGCGCCGAAGTGCTGGACGTGGCGAACGCGGTGATCGACGGCACCGACGCGGTGATGCTGTCGCAGGAATCAGCGGCGGGCAAACATCCCGACAAGGCGGTCGCGGCGATGCGCCGCGTGTGTCTGGGCGCCGAGCGCCAGTTCGAACCGACCGAGGACATGTCGCCGGCCGCGCACCGCATCGACCGCAGCGATCAGGCGATCGCGATGTCGGCGATGTTCCTCGCCGCGCGCGTGGGCGTGCGCGCGATCATCGCGTTGACCGAATCGGGCAGCACCGCGCAATGGTTGTCGCGCTTCCGCTCGAAAGTGCCGATCTATGCACTCTCGCGCAGCGCCGCGGCGCGCCGCCGCATGCTGCTGTTGCGCGACGTCACGCCGGTCGCGTTCGAGCCGGGCGGCGGCGATCCCGCGCACGTCGCCCGCGCCGCGGTGCAACTGCTGTTCTCGCAGAACGTGCTGGGCGTGGGCGACCTGGTGCTGCTCACCCACGGCGACCACACCGGCCGCGGCGGCGGCACGAATACCTTGAAACTGCTGCACGTGGGCGAGGACGGGATTGCGGAGAGCTTGCGGGATTTGTAGCGAATCCGGAGGGGAGGAGGATGAGCAACGCAAATGTTCGGCCGTATCTGTTGCTGATGATCTTTGCGATCGCGGCGTGCAAACCGCTTCAGGCCGCAGATGATCAGGTCCGCGTGGTTCCCGCTTCGGAACTGGGCCAGTGGTGGCAAGTCGTGCCCGGGCATGATCCACAGCCTCCACATCTCGATATGGCGCAACCACTTGAGACGGGTTGTATCGCTGTAGCGTTCGAAATCCAAGGTGACGGCAGTGTTTCCAACGAGCGGGTGTGGCGTACTACGCTGACCGACTCTCTAGCGGGAAAGCGGCTTGAACGCGGTGCATTGCAGGCCATGCATCAGTCGCGCTTCCTGCCAGCTCCGGCGAACAAGAATAATAGCGCTGTGTACACGTACTATGTTTTCACCTTCACCTTGATTTC
>JAFEEJ010000231.1 GCA_018241145.1 Pseudomonadota bacterium
CAGAAAGTCGCGTCGCGAACGTCTCGCGCAGGGAAATCGAAACATTCCTTCCTTCCGCAGCCGCACTACGCAGGGGATCCAACACGACGGTAGTCATCCGCGATCCGAAGGCACTCGATGGTGCGCCGGTGGAACGCGGTACCGCCACATCGACGGGAAATTCCCGGGACGCATCCGCCATTCGGCTGGCGCCTGTAGCGCCTCCGGCAAAAATTCCGTCCGTCCCGCAAGCGCCAATGCCGGATGCCGTCAAGACGATCGAGGCTCCGCCGACTGCCATGGCCGCTGCCGCGCCGGAAGATCGTGTCGCAATCGATGCCGCGCCGGAGCAGGCAATCCCGATACCACGCGTGACGCATTACGTGGCGCCGCGTTACCCGGGAGGATCCGAAGCTCGTGCATCGGGCGGGCAGGTGGATCTCCAGTTCACCATCGACGCGGACGGCGAAGCGCGCGACATTACCGTGCTTGCCGGTGCGGAACACCCGCAATTGGCGGACGCCGCGGTAACGGCCTTGCGGCAATGGCGTTTCGCGCCGGGCAGCGCTGCAACCGGTCACCTCTATCGACAGGCGATCGATTTCGATCCGCCTTCGGCGGGTTCATCCTGCAGGATTCCCATCGGCTCGCACATCTGCCGCAGCGACCTCGCGGGAGACGCCACCGGGGCGGCGGTCACGGCATTGCATTGACGAACCGAGGGCACGGCGCCCCCGAATCCCTGCTGCGCGCGACCGCAGTCCCGTTTCAGGCTAAGCTTGTGCTCGGCGGCGCGCCCGCGTCGCCCGATGCCCATCGTGGCTGTTCCGGACGGGATTCGACATGCGTGTGCTGGTGATCGAAGACAACAGCGACATCGCCACCAATATCGGCGACTATCTCGAAGACCACGGGCACGTGGTGGACTTCGCCGGCGACGGCGTCACCGGCCTGCACTTGGCCGTGGTCAACGATTTCGACGTGATCGTGCTGGATCTCACCCTGCCCGGGATGGACGGGCTGGAAGTCTGCCGCAAGCTGCGCGGCGAGGCGCACAAGCACACGCCGATCCTGATGCTGACCGCGCGCGATGCGCTGGACCAGAAACTGATCGGGTTCGAGTCCGGTGCCGACGACTACATGACCAAGCCGTTCGCGCTGCAGGAACTGGCGGCGCGCCTGGAAGTGCTGGCGCGGCGCGGCAAGGGCCCGCAAAGCCGGGTGCTGAAGGTGTCCGACCTGACATTCAACCTCGACACCCTCACCGTGACCCGCGCGGGCAAGCCGATCCAGTTGAACCCGATCGGCCTGAAGCTGTTGCAGGCGCTGATGGAAGCCAGCCCCTCGGTGGTGACGCGCCAGGAACTGGAACAGCGGGTGTGGGGCGAGGAACTGCCCGATTCGGATTCCCTGCGCGTGCACATCCACGGCCTGCGCGCGGCGATCGACAAGCCGTTCGAGAAGCCGCTGATCCACACCCGCCACGGAATCGGCTACCGCATGGTCGATCCGGATGCAGTCGCGACGTAGGCTTCGGACACGCCTGATCGTTTCCTTTGCGCTGTTCGGCATTTGCCTCAGCGCCCTCTTCGCGTTGGCTTCGATCAACATCCGTTCGCGGGTCGAGAACGAACTCGTTTCCTCCGCGTTGCAGCACGACGTCGACCAGGCGGTCGAAAACACGCACCAGCATCCCGACCGGCCGTTCGGTTCCCAACTCATCAGCGGGTGGCTGTGGAGCGATCGCACGCTCTACAAGGCGCCGCTGGCATGGCAGAGCCTGCCCTCGGGCGTATACGACATGCACAACAAGGGCGAGGACAATGGCCTGCCCAAGCACTACAAGCTCGCGGTCAGGCGAAAATACGGATTGATCGCTTTCATCACCTACGACGTGAGCCGTGATGACCTGGGCAGGCGCCAGCTCAATCTGGCGTTGATCGGCGCCGTGTTGATCTTCAGCCTGATTTCGCTGGTGCTGGGCTTCTGGCTGTCGCGTCGCGTGATCAAGCCGGTGACGGAACTTGCTTCGCGCCTGCGCACGGCGCGCCAGAGCGGCAAGCCCGAACCGCTGGCGCCGTACTTTGCCGAGGATGAAGTCGGCGAACTGGCGGCGGCGCTGGACGACTATGCGCAACGGCAGGCATCGCTGATCGAACGCGACCGCGAATTCAATGCCGACGTCAGCCACGAATTGCGCACGCCGCTGGCGGTGATCGCCACCACCACCGAACTGCTGATGGACAATCCGGACTTGTCGGACAAGGTGAAGACGCGGCTGAAACGCATCGAGCGCGCGGTGCGGCAATCCACCGAACTGACGCAGGCATTGCTGTTGTTGTCGCGCGCGGAACGCACGGGGCCGGTGGACGGCGAAACCACCGATGTCGCGAAGATCGCCGCGGAAGTCATCGACACCAACGAGCAGCACATCGGCCACAAGCCGGTGAACGTGCGGCTGGTGGCGGAAGCGCCGTGCGAAGTCGAGGCGCCGTCCTCGGTCGTTGCCGTGGCGCTCGGCAATCTGGTCGGCAACGCCTGCAAGTACACGATGGAAGGCGAGGTGGTGGTGCGCGTGCAGGACGGCCGCGTGCTGGTGGAAGACACCGGTCCGGGCATCAAGGCCGAAGACGCCGAACACCTGTTCGAACGCGGTGTGCGCGGCGAAGGCCAGATGGTGAAGGGCGCGGGCCTGGGCCTCGCGATCGTGAAGCGCCTGTGCGAACTCTACGGCTGGCGCGTTTCACTCAGCCCCCGCGCGGAACGCGGCGCGGTGGCGACGCTGGATTTTCAGAAACAGTGAGTAGTGAGACGTGAGTGGTGAGTAGAAAGAGCAGAAGCGCCTTGTTTCCAACTCACTATTCACCACTTACCACTCACGCCCTTTCCAGCCATCCCCATTCGTCCTGCGTGCGCCCGTCGAACAAGCCGAAAAACCATTCCTGCAGGCGCCGCGTGATGGGGCCGGCCTTGCCGGTGCCGACCTGCTTGCCGTCCACGCTGCGGATCGGCGTGACTTCCGCAGCGGTGCCGCACATGAACACTTCGTCGGCGAGATAGAGGTATTCGCGCGGCAGGTCGCGTTCGATCACGTCGATGCCGTGGGCGCGTGCAAGGGTGATCAACGTGTGCCGGGTGATGCCGTTCAGCAGCGCGGCGCTGACCGGTGCGGTGTGCAGCGCGCCGTCCATCACGAGGAACACGTTCTCTCCCGCGCCTTCGGACAACAGGCCGGTGGACGCCAGAGCGATGCCTTCGCCGAAGCCGAGCCGGCGTGCTTCGCGCGCGATCAGTTGCCCGGAAAGATAGTTGCCGCCGGCCTTGGCCCCGGTCGGGATGGTGTTCGGCGCCATCCGCTGCCAGCTCGACACGCACGCGGTGATGCCGTTTTCCAGCGCCTCAGGACCGAGGTACGGGCCCATCGGCCACGCCGCGACCGCGACGTCGGTGGGCGTCTCCGCGCTCAGGCCGAAACCGCCGAGTCCGCGGAACGCGACCGGCCGCAGGTAGGACTGTTCCAGCGCATTCGCCTTCATCACTTCGCGGCACGCCGACGCCAGTTGTTCCTGCGAGTACGGCATGTCGATGTCGTAGATCTTCGCCGAATGGAACAGACGTTTCAGATGATCGCCCAGGCGGAAGATGATCGCGCCATTGGGCGTGCGGTAACTACGGATGCCTTCGAACACCGACGAGCCGTAATGCAGCGCATGCGCCATCACGTGCACGGTGGCTTCCGCCCAGGGTTTGATCGCGCCGTTGTGCCAGATGAAATCGGGATAACGTTGGGCCATGCGCGCTCTCCTTCGGTCGCGCAATGATAACCGCGGCCGCGCGACGTTGTCTGGCGTGCCGCATCGCGCTCGGTTAACGTACCGCTTTCATGTCCTCCGCAACGCACGCCGCCGGAACCAACGACGCGCCCCTCGTGCAGGTGCGCGACCTGCACGCGGGCATCGGCGGCAAGATCGTCTTCGACGGGTTGAGCCTGGATGTCCCGCGCGGCAGCATCACCGCGATCATGGGCCCCAGCGGCACCGGCAAGACCACCCTGTTGCGGCACCTCACCGGGCAGTTGCGCGCCGGTTCCGGAAGCGTGCGCGTGGACGGCGAAGACGTGGCGCGGTTGTCGCGCAACGCGCTGTTCGCGCTGCGTGAGCGGATCGGTTTCCTGTTCCAGAACTCCGCGTTGCTGACCGATTTCAACGTGTTCGAGAACGTGGCGTTCCCGTTGCGCCAGCACGCGCGCCTGCCCGAGGTGCTGATCCGCAACATCGTGCTGACCAAGCTGCAGGCGGTCGGCCTGCGCGGCGCGGCGCGATTGATGCCGAGCGAGTTGTCCGGCGGAATGGCACGACGCGTGGCACTGGCGCGCGCGATCGTGTTCGACCCGATGCTGATCCTGTACGACGAACCGTTCGTGGGACTGGACCCGATCGCGCTCAACCAGGTGCTGCGGCTGATCCGTACGCTCAATCGCACGCTCGGCATCACTTCGATCCTGGTAGCGCACGAGCTCGCGGCCGTTCGCCGTGTCGCCGATCGCGTGTACCTGATCGCCAACGGCAAGCTGGTGGCGCAGGGCGCGCCGGATCGACTGGCGCAGGAAGACTCCCCGTGGACGCGGCAGTTCTTCGGAGGCGAGGCCGACGGCCCGGTGCCGTTCCATTATCCGGCGCCCGATTACGCGGGCGACCTCGGTTTCGCACCGGGGGCGGATGCATGAGCGCGCAACCGCAACCGCGCCGCAACTGGCTGGTGCGCGGCATCGCGCAGATCGGCGAGGGCGGGCTGTTCTTCCTCGCCATCCTCGCCGCGCTGCCGAAAAGCCTGCGCCATCTGCGCGAAATCTGCCGGCAGGTGTGGTTCGTCGGCGCGATGAGCCTGGTGATCGTGATGACCTGCGGCCTGTTCACCGGCATGGTGCTGGCGCTGCAGCTCTACTACACGCTGTCGATCTTCGGCGGCACCGCGGCGCTGGGCACGGTGGTGGCGCTGGCGCTGTTCCGCGAACTCGGCCCGGTACTCACGGCGATCCTGGTCGCCGGACGCGCGGGCACGGCGGTGACCGCCGAGATCGGGCTGATGCGCGCCACCGACCAGATCGACGCGATGGAGATGATGGCGGTGGACCCGATCGCCTACATCGTCGTGCCGCGTTATCTCGCGGGCGTGATCGCGATGCCGCTGCTGATGTGCCTGTTCAACGCGCTGGGCCTGTTCGGCGGCCATCTGGTCGGCGTGAACTGGCTGGGGGTGGACAACGGCACGTTCTGGGGCAACATGACCGCCACCGTCGACTTGTGGAAGGACATCCTCGACGGCGTGTGGAAGAGCGCCGCGTTCGGCGCGGTGGTCATGTTGATCGCGGTATTCAACGGTTACACCACCTCGCCCACCAGCGAAGGCGTGGCCTATTCGACCACGCGCACGGTGGTGTTTTCCGCGATCGTGGTCCTCGCGGTGGATTTCGTGATGACGGCATTCCTGACTTGAGCGAACATGCTGCGCATATTCCGCAAGCCAGGCCATGGATGGCCGTCAACGATGCGAGCTTTGCAGCGTCGTGCATGGCGCCGAGCATCGCAGCCGATCGCGCGGGAAAGGCGCGCATGTTCGAGCGCATGGATGCGCGAGTTCGCGCCGGCGCGCGATCGGCGAGAAGCGCAGGGAAGTCGCGCCGACAGGAAGTCGGCGAGATCGACATGCCCGCGCGCAATGGCTTTGGTTACTTTCCCCGAAAGGAAAGTAACCCGCGCGCCGGCAGGCGAGCGGAACCAGTGCATTCTTGAAGGAAAACCGGATTCCTGGTTACGCGTCTTGCGCCGTCCCGGAATGACGAGAGGCCGATCGAAATGACTTCGCGACCACGGATCTCTTCGCAATGGATGGCCGGGGTGGCAATCTGCAAAGATTCAGATGGTGGATGAAAATGAATTCACGACCAAGTTACGCCATCGGTACCGGTTTGTTCATCCTGCTCGGCTTCGCCACGCTGGCGTATCTGGCCACGCAGACGACCTCGGTTGCCAACGTGCAGCAGGGCCGCAGTTACCTGCTGAAGGCGCGTTTCTCCAACATCGGGCAGCTGAAGGAACGCGCGCCGGTGAAGATCGCCGGCGTGCGCATCGGTTCGGTGCAGTCGATCCAGCTGGAACGCGGCAAGATGGACGCGCTGGTGACGATGGCGATCGACGACAAGTACAACGACATTCCCGACGATTCCTCCGCCGCGATATTCACCAGTGGTTTATTGGGTGACCAGTACGTTGGCCTGCAACCCGGCGGTTCGCCGGACGTGCTGAAGAACGGCGACGAGCTGGTGCTTACCCAGTCGGCGATGCAGCTCGAGGACTTGATCGGCAAGTTCCTCGTGAACGGCGGTCCCAAGGGCGGTTCGTCCGACGCGGCCACCCCGAAGTCCGCTTCCTCGGTGCATTGATCCCCTTCTTCCCGGAGCAGGTATGCGTTTCGTTCGTTTCATCGTCGTGGTTGCATTCGTGGTCGCCGCGGCAGCCGCGGCGTTCATTCCCCCGGCAGCGCGGGCGCAATCGGTGCAGACGCCGCAGCAGGTGGTGCAGGGCATCACCGACGAGCTGGGCCGCGCCATCGAGGGCCGCCGCGAAGAACTGCGCAGGAATCCCGAGCAGCTGATCCGGCTGATCGACGGCATCCTGTTGCCGCATTTCGACATCGACTACGCCTCGCTGCTGGTGCTGGGGCGCCACGCGCGCGATGCCACGCCGGAGCAGCGCGTGCGCTTCTCGCGCGCGTTCTACAACTCCATCACCCATCGTTACGCGGAAGGCCTGCTCAACTACACCAAGGGCAAGGTCAAGGTGTTGCCGGCGGACGCCGGGCTGGATGCGAAACGCAGCGTGGTGCGCACGCAGGTCGCGCTCGACGACGGCAAGAACCTGTCGGTCGATTACGTGTTCCGCAAGACCGCCAGCGGACAGTGGAAGGCCTATGACGTGGTAATCGAGGGCATTTCCTACGTCACCAACTATCGCAACCAGGTCGATGCCGAAATCCGGAAGGAAGGCATCGAGGGCCTGATCAAGCGCCTGCAAACGCAGGGCGCCTCGGCGATCGACCAGTTGCAGCAGCAGGCGCAGCAGTAGATCGCGCGGACCGCCGGGCACATGCCTTCCCGAACGACCGGAAAAGTTCGCGTACTTTGTGCGCAGCCGGATGCCGACACGCTGGCGTTTTCCGGCGAGCTGACCTTCGCCACCGCGGCGCGCGCGCTGGACGAGGGTTCGCGCGCACTGGGCGATCGTTCACGGCTGGACCTCGCGGGCGTCGATCACGCCGACAGCGCCGGACTGGCGACGGTGCTGGCGTTGCAGGCGCAGGCGAGTCGCGCAGGGCGGCGTCTCGCGATCGTCAATGCGCCGGAGGGAATGCTGGCGCTGGCCGAAGTCTGCGACGCGCGCACCCTGCTGGAACCCGCGATGGCATCGGCTCGCGTTGATGGACCCTAGACCCTAATACGCGGCGGGCGAGGCGGGCGGATGTTCGCGCGGCGGCGGTTGCGTGCTCGTGCCGCTCGCCGGTCGCGCACCATCGTTGCCGATCCCGTGCGCCTTCTCGTAGGCGTGCTGCTGCTCCAGCAACTGGTCGATGTCGTCGCTGTCGTCGCCGACGCCCTGGAAGCGTTCGATCACCGAAGCCGGCGGATTGCCGTGGTAGATCTCGTGGATGCGTTTCTGGCGATAGGCGTCGCGCGCGAAGATGTAGGGGTCGTAGGCCGAGTTGAGGAAATCTTCCGCGTCGATGCCGCGCGAGCGCAGCGTGATGAGGTAGGCGAGGCTCGGCAGGTATTGCGCGTGCAAGGTGAAGTCGTGTTCGCGCGCGTACCACGACAGCGGATCGAACCAGCTGTCCACCGGCAACCGCCAGAGGTCGCGCGCCGTCGTCGGGCCGACCAGCGGGATCACCAGGAACGGGCCTTCGGGCACGCCCCAGTGCGCCAGCGTCACGCCGAAGTCGGTTTCGTCGCGCGGCAGGTTCATCCTGCTCGCCGGGTCGAAGAAGCCGAGCAAGCCCAAAGTGGTATTGACCGCCAGCCGTCCGGTGGATTTCAGCGCATCGACCGGATGCGCCTGCAGCAGGTCGTTGATGATCGTGATCGGCAGCCGCACGTTGGAAAAGAAATCGCTGATGTGTTCGCGTGCGCCGGGCGTGGTCACCTTGCGATAGGCCACGGCGACCGGCCGGATCGCCACCTTGTCGGCGGTCCGGTTGAAGGCATACATCTTGCGGTTGAAGTTCTGCAGCGGATCGTCCGTGCGCGGCGGCGGCACGCTGGCGCAGCCGGCGAGCAGGAACATGGCCGCGACCGCCGTCAGCAAGCGGCGCGCGCGCGGGAGGGTGGGCGGGGGCATGAACGGGCCTGTACGCGACGCCTGGCGAAAACGAGCGATCTTACATGGAGGCCCGGGTGCCCGGCCTCAAGCGCTCGCCAGCGGCCGGAAGCGCTGATACAATCCTCAGGTTTGCAGACAGGCGAGGCAGGACATGGCAAGGATCACAGTCGAAGACTGCCTGAAGGTGGTCGACAACCGTTTCGAACTGGTGCTGATGGCTACGCGCCGCGCGCGCCAGCTGGCCAAGGGCGCGGAAGCGGTGATCGATCCGGAAAACGACAAGCCCAGCGTGATCGCGCTGCGCGAGATCGCCGACCGGCGCATCGACATGGCGACCATCGACGAGATCGACCGCATCGAACGCGAGCGCCGTGAACGCGAGGCCCTCGAATGGGCGGCGGCGGAAGTCGATGAAGACATGAGCAAGGGCGGCGACGACCTGTAAGTCCCGGCGGAGTTGCGCGCTCGCCTGATTCAAGACAGCATCCCCGCGCCGACGGTGCGGCTTGGCAGGCAACCATCCGTGGCGCCTGTCCCGATCGACGCCCTGCCTTGCCCTCAGCCTTTGCAAGCGATGCCATTCAAGGCATCGCATCAGGAAAGCTCTGAACCCATCCATCCCGGATTCGTCAGCGCGCGCCGGGTCCGGTGCATGTCCGGACCCGGCTCCGCGAATCCGGCAGGTGCAACGGGCGTGCTTGATTCGCGTGCGGCACGTCCATGTGCCGTGCGGAAACTCCGGTAAATCGGGGTTTCCTTGGCGCAAAGGCTTCGATCGGCACTCCGGTGGCGCGCACCCCGTCTTCGTTCACGGCGCTTTGCGAAGACTTCCCGTTTCCGGACGCCTGGCATTGACTCGGAGGCGTCACCTGTCTAGCGTTCCGCCATGACCGCGGCGAACGCGCCCACGCCCGTTACCCCTTCCCCCTCCGCCCTGCCGGCGCATGGCGAAATCAAGGATATCGACGCGCTCGCGTCGCGGCTCGCCGATTATCTGCCGGAAGAACAGATCACGCGGGTGCGCGGCGCCTACGCGGTCGGCGAACACGCGCACGGCGGGCAGAAGCGGCGCAGCGGCGAACCCTACATCATGCATCCGCTGGCGGTGGCCGGCATCCTCGCGAGCCTGCACCTGGATGCGGAAACCATCATCGCCGCCATCCTGCACGACACGCTGGAAGACACCGGGCTGACCCGCGTGCAGCTGGAAGCCAGTTTCGGAACCACCGTCGCCGAACTGGTCGACGGCGTCACCAAGCTGGACCAGGTCGATTTCGCCTCGCGCCAGGAAGCCGACGCGGAGAGTTTCCGCAAGATGCTGCTGGCGATGGCGCGCGACCTGCGCGTGATCCTGATCAAGCTGGCCGACCGCCTGCACAACATGCGCACGCTGGGCGCGATGGAACCGGATGCGCGCCGGCGGATCGCGCGCGAGACGCTGGAAATCTACGCGCCGATCGCCGCACGCCTTGGCATGAACGCGTTCAAGGGGGAATTGCAGGATCTCGGCTTCCGCACGCTGTATCCCGACCGCTATCGCGTGATCGCCGCGCGCATCCGCAGCGTGCTCGGCAACCGCCGCGAGGCGATGGCGAGGATCGAGGGCGAACTGAAGGCGAGGCTGGCCGCCGACGGCATCGATGCGCGCGTGGCCAGCCGCGTCAAGTCGCCCTACAGCATCTGGTCGAAGATGCGCGCGGAACGCAAGTCGTTCACGCAGCTGATGGACGTGTACGGTTTCCGCGTGGTGACCGATTCGGTCGCGCACGCGTACCAGGCGCTGGGATCCGTGCACGCGTTGTACAAGCCGGTCGAAGGGCGCTTCAAGGATTTCATCGCCATCCCCAAGGCCAACGGCTACCAGTCGTTGCATACCGTGCTGTTCGGGCCGTTCGGCGCGCCGATCGAGATCCAGATCCGCACCGGGGACATGGACGCGGTGGCCGAACGCGGGATCGCCGCGCACTGGCTGTACAAGAACGACACCGGCCCCTCCAACAGCGCGCATTCGCGTGCACGCGAGTGGATATCCGGCCTCGCCGACCGCCAGGCCGCGCTGACTTCCTCGCTGGAATTCCTGGAGAACGTCAAGATCGACCTGTTCCCGGAGGACGTGTACCTGTTCACGCCGCGCGGCGACATCCTGTCGTTGTCGAAAAACGCGACCGCGCTGGATTTCGCGTACGCCGTGCACACCGATGTCGGCCACCATGCGGTGGCGGCGCGCATCGACGGTGCGCTGGCGCCGCTGCGCGCGCAACTCGCATCCGGGCAGACGATCGAGATCGTGACCGCGCCCTCGGCGGCGCCGAGTCCGCACTGGCTGGACTTCGCCGTGACCGGCAAGGCGCGTACGGCCATCCGGCATTTCCTGAAGCGCCTGCAGCACGAGGACGCGGTCGAATTCGGCCATCGCATGCTGGAACGCGCGCTGGACACGCTGGGTTCCAGCCTCGACTTGATCCCGGCGGAGGCGCTGGAACAGTACCTGCAGCAACACAGCCAGCGGCGGCTGGAGGAGTTGTTGTCGGACATCGCGCTGGGCAACCGCCTGCCCGACCAGGTGGCCGCGCAACTGGTCGCGTTGCATGGCGCGGTGGTGGGGACGGCGATGCACCGGCGCGAGAAGATCCGCATCAGCGGCAGCGAGCGCGGGATCCTGAGTTTCGGCAACTGCTGCCACCCGCTGCCCGGCGACGACATCGTGGGATTCCTCTCGCCCGGCAAGGGCATCGTGGTGCACCGTACCGAGTGCCCGAACATCCCCGAGCTTTCCCGCAATCCCGAGCGGCGGGTGGAAATCGAATGGGACCGCAATGTGCAGGGCGACTATCGCGCGCAGTTGCGCGTGGAAGTGGCCAACCGTCCGGGCGTGCTGGCGACCGTGGCCGCCGCGATCGCCGCGGCGGGCTCCAACATCGAGAACGTGGAATACAGCGAACGCAGCCCGTTCGCGGCGACCATCCTGTTCACGCTGGAAGTGAAGGATCGCAAGCACCTCGCCGACCTGATCCGGCGCGTGCGCCGCACCGGCGTGGTCAACGGCGTTTACCGATATCCCGTCTGATCGTGCGGCTGCAATGCCGCCGTGTCCTGCAGCCGGCGCGCCGGCATTGCTGGTGGTTGGCAAGCAGCCATCCATGGCGCGTTTCCGCTCGGCATCCTGCCTCCACCTCGATCATTGCGTGCGATGCCGCTGGCATCGCACAATCGCAATGTCCTCGACCTGCGCTCCGGCGGCGCGCAACCTGCCTGCGCTCGCCGCGTTGCCTTCCACTCGACAAGGTCCCTTGTATGCCCAAGACACCCATCCAGACCGAACACGCACCCAGGGCCATCGGCCCTTATTCGCAGGCCGTGCTTTGCGGCGGGACCGTCTATCTCTCCGGCCAGATTCCGCTGGACCCGGCCCGCGGCGAGCTCGTGCAGGGCGACATCGCCGTGCAGGCGCGGCGCGTGTTCGACAACCTCAAGGCGGTTTGCGAAGCGGCGGGCGGTTCGCTGGACCAGATCGCGCGCGTCGGCATCTACCTCGTCGACCTCGGCGACTTCGCCGCGGTCAATGAGGTGATGGCCGGATACTTCGCGCAGCCATACCCCGCGCGCTCGACCATCGGCGTGGCCGCGCTGCCGAAAGGCGCGCGCGTGGAGGTCGATGCGATCCTGGTGCTGGAATGATCCCGCACCGTCGGCGTGTGCCGACGGGCAGGCGCGGCGTATCGGGATCGCAGTCTCGCGCCGCATTCGTTACGCTTGCGGGCGATGAACGATGGCCCGCGCGCTTCCGGCGAAAACGCTGACGATCCCGGCATGGCGCCGGCGTCCTCGCTGCCGGGCGTCGGTCCGTCCCTGCGACAGGCGCTGGAAAAACTCGGCATCGTGCGCGTGCAGGACCTGTGGTTCCACCTGCCGCTGCGCTACGAGGACCGCACGCGGCTGACCGCGATCGGCGATCTGCGGATCGGCGAGGCCGCGCAGGTCGAAGGCGTGGTCGAAGCGATCGAGACCGGGTTCCGCTATCGCGCGACCTTGCGCGTGGCAATCACCGATGACTCGCAACATACCCTCGTATTGCGCTTCTTCCACTTCCATCGCGCGCAGGTGGCGCGCCTCGTTCCGGGCGCACGCTTGCGCTGCTATGGCGAAGTGCGGCACGGGCAGCACGGCCCGGAAATGGTGCATCCGCAATACCTCGTGCTGCAGGGCGAGGCGGCCGTGGAGGAATGCCTGACGCCGGTGTATCCGACGACCGAGGGGCTCGGGCAGAAACGGCTGCGCGGCGTCATCGACAAGGCGCTCGCGCGGTTGCCGCCGGACGCGCGACTGGAACTGATTCCGCCGACCTTGCGCGCGCCGCTGGACCTGTCTTCGTTGCGCGAGGCGCTGCTGGTGGTGCACCGGCCGCCGCCGCAGGCCGATCTCGCGGCGCTGGCGCGCGGTGCGCATCCCGCGCAACGGCGGCTGGCGTTCGAGGAACTGCTGGCGCAGCACCTCGGGCTGAAACGCCTGCGCGCGCAGGTGCGTTCGCATCGCGCGCAGGCGCTGCACGGCGATGTGCGGCTGCGCGAACGCTTCCTCGCCGCATTGCCGTTCACGCTGACCCGCGCGCAGCGGCGCGTGGATGCGGAAATCGCGCGCGACCTCGCGCTCGACAAGCCGATGCTGCGCCTGGTGCAGGGCGACGTCGGTTCCGGCAAGACGGTCGTCGCCGCGCTGGCCGCGCTGGCCGCCGTTGCCGGTGGCCGCCAGGCCGCGCTGATGGCGCCGACCGAATTGCTGGCCGAACAGCACCTGCGCAACTTCCGCGCATGGTTCGCGCCGCTCGGCATCGACGTGGCCTGGCTGGCGGGCAAGGTGCAGGGGCGCGCGCGCAAGGCCGCGCTGGGCGCGGTCGCCGGCGGCGCGTCGATCGTGGTCGGGACGCACGCGCTGATGCAGGAAGGCGTGGAGTTCGCGCGGCTGGGCCTGGCCATCGTCGACGAGCAGCACCGCTTCGGGGTGCAACAGCGCATGGCCCTGCGCGACAAGACCCGGGCCGCGGACGTCATGCCGCATCAACTGGTGCTTACCGCAACGCCGATTCCCCGCACGCTGGCGATGAGCGTGTATGCCGACCTCGACGTTTCCGCGCTGGACGAATTGCCGCCGGGGCGCACGCCCGTGCAGACGGTGGCGGTATCGAATGCGCGCCGTGGCGAGGTGATCGAGCGCATCCGTGCTGCCTGCGCGGAAGGCAGGCAGGTGTACTGGGTGTGCACGATCATCGAGGAAAGCGAACAACTGATCGCGCAAGCCGCGGAGGTCACCTTTTCGGAATTGTCGAACGCGTTGCCGGAACTGAAGATTGCATTGCTGCACGGACGCATGAAACCGTCGGAAAAGCAGGCGACGATGGACGCGTTCAAGGCCGGCGGCATCGCCGTGCTGGTCGCGACCACGGTGATCGAGGTCGGCGTGGACGTGCCCGACGCCAGCCTGATGGTGATCGAGAATGCCGAGCGGCTGGGACTGGCGCAGATGCACCAGTTGCGCGGACGGGTGGGGCGCGGCAGCGTGGCGTCGGGTTGCGTGCTGCTGTACCAGCCGCCGCTGTCTTCGCTGGCCCGGCAGCGGCTGGAGGCGATGCGCGAAACCAACGATGGTTTCGTGATCGCGGAACGCGACCTGCAACTGCGTGGCCCGGGGGAACTGCTGGGCACGCGCCAGACCGGCGAACTCGGTTTCCGCATCGCCGACCTGGCGCGCGACGCCGACCTGTTGCCGGCCGTGCAACGGATCGGCGCGGCGATGCTGCAATCGCACCCCGAACTCGCCACGCGGCTGGTTGCAAGGTGGATCGGGGCATCGGCGCGGTTTGCGGATGCATAAGCCGGATACGGGAGGAGTGAAGCGGGAGCAGAAAAAGCGGTGAGCACCGGTTTGTTGTTACTCTTGATCTTTCGCCGCCCTCATTCCGCTTCCCGCCTCACATGTTGTTGCTGATCGACACCGATCCCGGCGTGGATGACGCGCTCGCGATCCTGATGGCGCACGCGCATGCCGAAGTGCTCGGCCTGACCATCGCCGCGGGCAACGTCGGACTGGCGCAGACCACCGCGAATGCGCTCAAGCTCGTCGAGGTGATCGGCGCGGACACGCCGGTGTTCCCGGGGTGCGCGGCGCCGCTGGTGCACGCGCCGGTGGCGGATGCCGCCTTCATCCACGGCCGCGACGGGTTCGGCGACGTCGGTTGGCCGCCGGCCACGCGCAAGGCCGAAAACGAACACGCTTCGCTGGCCATGCTGCGATTGACGCGCGAACATCCGCATGCGATCACGCTGGTCTGCATCGGTCCGCTGACCAATCTCGCGGTGGCGCTGAAGCTCGATCCGCGATTGCCGCAGCGCGTCGCGCGGCTGGTGATCATGGGCGGCGCGGTCACCGGCCGCGGGAATTACGAAAGCGTGCCGGTCGAATTCAACATCGGCTTCGATCCGGAAGCGGCCTGCGTCGTGTTCGAAGCGTTCCCGCAGTTCGACCTGGTGGACTGGGAAGCCACCACGCGCCACGGCATCGATCACGCGCTGCTGGGCCAATGGTTCGAACGCGGCGACGAACGCGCGCGTTTCTTCGAGGCGATTTCCGGCCACGCGCGCGCGGCCAACCTGGCGCGCGGGCGCGCGGGCTTGATGGCCGCCGACGCGCTGGCCATGGCGGTCGCCCTGCAGCCGGAGCTGGTCACCCGTGCGGAAACGCGTCACGTCGCGGTGGAAATGGCGGGACGCCTGACCCGCGGCGCGACCGTCGTGGACTGGAACGGCATGCTCGGCCGGCCCGCCAATGCCCGCATCGTGATGGAGGCGGATCGCGCCCGTTTCGAGGCGATGGTGGCGGCAGCCCTTGGCGGTCCGGGCTGAGCGGCCCGCGCTTGTCCGGTGGAATGGCCTCCTGCTATGATGCCGCTCTTTTCCTGCGCAAAAAGCCGCGCACCGGAGCTCCCATGAAAACCGACGTCCACCCGAATTACCAGCCGGTGGTGTTCCAGGATCTCAGTTCCGATTTCGCGTTCCTGACGCGTTCGACGATGACGTCCAGGGAAACCATCAAGTGGGAAGACGGCAACGAGTATCCGCTGATCAAGGTGGAAATCTCGTCGGCCTCGCATCCGTTCTACACCGGCAAGCAGAAGGTCCTCGATTCCGGAGGCCGCATCGACAAGTTCAAGCGCCGTTACGCGGGTTCCGTCAAGAAGTAACGCGGGTCGCGTTTCCGCTGTTTCGCATGGCGCCGGCCCCAGCCGGCGTCTTGCGTTTTCCCTGCCGATGGTCACGCGGCTGCGCCGACACCCTTGTGCGATAATCGCCTTTTCCGATGGCGACCATCCGGGGCCGTGACCGAACCGGTGCCCGAATCGCGCGCACCCCCGCAAGGAGTTCCCCGTGTCCAGCAATACCGTCAGCCTGAACGACGCCGAACATTCCGCGCAACTTCCCCTGGTCGAGGGAACGCTCGGGCCGGCCTGCATCGACATCGCCGAGCTCTACAAGGACACCGGCCATTTCACCTACGACCCGGGCTTCGCCGCGACCGCCGCGTGCAAGAGCGCGATCACCTACATCGACGGCGACAAGGGCGTGCTGCTGTATCGCGGGTACCCCATCGAGCAGCTCGCGGAAAAATCGAGTTTCCTCGAAGTCGCCTACCTGCTGCTCGAAGGCGAACTGCCGGGCGCCGCGCAGTTCGGCGCGTTCGAGGATCAGGTCACGCATCACACGATGATGCACGAGGCGGTGAAGAACTTCCTGCACGGGTTCCATTACGACGCGCATCCGATGGCCATGTTGTGCGCCTCGATCGCTTCGCTCTCGGCGTTCTACCACGACACCAACGACAACGGGGACCCGGCCCAGCGCAAGCTGGCCGCGATCCGCCTGATCGCCAAGATGCCGACGCTGGCCGCCGCCGCATACCGCTATTCGATCGGCTGGCCGATCCGCTATCCGCGCAACAACCTCGAATACGTCACGCGCTTCCTGCACATGCTGTTCGAGGTGCCGAGCGAACCGTTGAACCTCAATCCGGTTGCGGCGAAGGCGTTGGACCTGCTGTTCATCCTGCACGCCGACCACGAGCAGAACGCATCCACTTCCACGGTGCGCATGGTCGGCTCCACCGGCGCCAACCCTTATGCCTCGGTCGCGGCCGGCATCGCCGCGTTGTGGGGACCGGCACACGGCGGAGCCAACGAGGCGGTGCTGAAAATGCTCGCCGAAATCGGCGACGCGAAAAATGTCGACAAGGCGGTCGCGCGCGCGAAGGACAAGGATTCCGGCTTCCGCCTGATGGGCTTCGGCCACCGGGTGTACAAGAACTTCGATCCGCGCGCCAAGATCATCCGCGAGATGACGCACAAGGTGCTGGGTGAGCTCGGCGTCAGCGACCCGCTGCTGGACGTGGCGCTGAAGCTGGAAGAAGCCGCGCTCAAGGACGACTACTTCATCTCGCACAAGCTGTATCCGAATGTCGATTTCTATTCGGGCATCATCTACAAGGCGCTGAAGATTCCGACTTCGATGTTCACGGTGATGTTCGCCATCGCGCGCACCGCCGGCTGGATTGCGCACTGGATCGAACAGCACGAAACGCGCGACGCCCGCATCGGCCGTCCGCGGCAGGTGTACACGGGTGCGGTGCAGCGCGATTACGTGGGGATGGAGAAGCGGTAAACGCCGGGAGGCGTGAGGCGGGAGGTGAAAGAACCACGCAGTAGAGCTTTTACTCCTCCCGCCCCCCTCCTGCCTCCTCACCACTCTCGAACTGCGCGATTTCCTCTTCCGCCAGCATCGCTTCCAGCGACGCCAGGGATGCGCGCCGCATCGGTTTCTCGTCGATGCGGCCCAGCGGCGGTTGCCGCAAGGCATCGCGCGGCATCACGGTGAGATCGATCGTCAGGCCTTCCGCCGCGAACTGCAGGACCGGATAGTCCGCACTGTGCTCGCGGTCGCTCCGCAGCGCGCGGCTGCGCTGCTCGAAGGGAATGCCACGTTCGCGCAGGAACAACGGGATGTCCTCCGGTGCGTCGCAGAAGACGTGCAGGCACACCGCGGAATGCGCGTCGGCCGTGCCTTCCAGCACCGCACCGACCAGCCGCGGATCGAAACGGGCGAGGAAACGCATCGCCTCCGCCGCCGCTTCGCGGCGTTCGCGCAAGGCCTGCGGTTGCGAATCGGACTGGAACAGGCGCTGGTGTTCGCGCAACGCTTCCTCGATCTCGCGATTGCGCGGCAGGCCTTGCTCGTCGCCCACGCCCAACCGGTGCGCGGCCTTGAGCTTGGCCTGCCGGTAGTCGCGGATGCCGTGCTCGCTCATCAGGCGCGCCGCTTCGATCGCCACCCGCCGCCGCAACTGGCGGGTGCGATCCTGCGCGTGGATGCGATGGAATTCTGCGGCCTTGCGCATGACCGATCCCCTTTTTTGCCGCGTTGGCCGCAGTGTGGCAAATGCGGGATCAAAGCGCAAAAGACGGAAACCGGAGAGCGAGAACGGAAAGTTGTCCTTCGCTTTCCGGCTGCCGGCTACCCGCTCTCAAAAAATGTCGTACGCCGGCGATTGGTCCTGCTGGTTCTGCGCCTGCGTGCGCAGGCGATCGAGGTCTTCGACCTTGAAGATCTCGTTCATCGCGTTCGGGTCGCCCGCGCCGGCCAGCGAGCCGGTGACGCTGTCGATGGGTGCGGTGACGATGCCCGGCGGCATCGGCAGCGTGTTCTCCGGCTTGCCCTGCAGCGCCGGGGCCATGAACGCCATCCAGATCGGCAATGCGGTCTGCGCACCGAATTCGCCCTTGCCCAGCGAATCGTAATTGTCGAAACCGACCCAGACGGTCGTCACCAGGTCCCCGTTGAAGCCGCAAAACCAGCCGTCGCGGTGATCGTTGGTGGAACCGGTCTTTCCGGCCAGATCGGCGCGTCCCAGCTTCTTGGCGGCGAAGGCGGTGCCGTGGTCGATCACGCTCTTCATCAGCGAGGTGATGAGGTAGTCGTTGCGTGCATCGATCACGCGTGGCGCGAGGTTCTGCACGGCGGCGGCCTGGACGCCTGCACTGGCCGCGGCCGCCGGCAGCATCGGCGATGGCGTAGAAGGAGTCTCCTGCAACGCGCCCGGATCGCCCGCCGCGGCGGAAGGCTGCTGCGGCGCATTGGCGACCGCCTTGCCTTCGTCCAGCAGGCGCGCGGTGCAATTGCGGCAGGCGCGCGGCGGATTGGCGCTGAACACCGCATGGCCGTCGCGATCGTCGATCCGCGCCACGTAGTAGGGGTTGACGAGGAAGCCGCCGTTGGCAAACACCGCGTAGCCGCGGGCCATCGCCATCGGAGAGACCGACGCAGTGCCCAATGCCATCGAAAGGTTGTTGGGCAGGGCGTCCAGCGGGAAACCGAAACGGGTGATGTACTCGCGCGCATAGCGCACGCCGATCGCATTGAGCAGGCGGATCGAAACCAGGTTGACCGATTGCGCCAGCGCTTCGCGCAGACGCATCGGTCCGCGGAACTTGCCATCGTCGTTGCCGGGCGTCCACAGGCCATTGGGTTGCGACGGGTCCGGCAACGCGATCGGCGCATCGTTGATGATCGACGCGGGTGTGAATCCGCGATCGAAGGCCGCGGAATAGATGAAGGGCTTGAAGCTGGAACCGGGCTGGCGTGCGGTCTGCACCGCGCGGTTGAACTTGCTGCGCTCGAAACTGAAACCGCCGACCAGGGCCTTCAGCGCCCCATCTTCGGGATCGAGCACCACCATCGCCGACTGTGCGGCGGGAATCTGCGAGAGCTGCCAGCGCGCATCGGCTTGAAGCGCGCCGGCGGCTGCGCTCTTGGCGGCGACGGCATCGCCGGTTTGGGCGTCGCCGACGGCGGGCGGCGGCAAGTCGGCCACACGGATGATGTCTCCGACGCGCAGGATCGCGGCCACCCCCTTGCCGCCGGTACGCGCCTTGCGCGCATAGCCCTGCGCCCAGGCCACGGCCTTGGCATCCAGTTCGATTGTCCGGTTGGCGTCGAGGCAAACCGTGGCATGGTCGCCGTCCACTTGCGTGACCACGCCCGGCGCCAGATTGCCGATCGGGTAGTAGTCGGCCAGGACGCGCGCGAAATCCGCGGCGCCTGCTTGTGGCGCCAGTTCCACGTGGGCTTCCGGACCACGGTAGCCGTGGCGGTGGTCGTAATCCTCGAGGCGGCTGCGCAAGGCGTCATTGGCAAGCGCCTGCAAATGGCTGTCGAGCGTGGTGTGCACCACGTAACCGTCGGTCAGCGCGCGGCTGCCGAGGCGTTCGATGGCCTGCCTGCGCACCATTTCCGCCAGATAGGGCGCGTCCACCTGGACCGGTGGTTCGTGCGGGGCGGCATCGTCCGCGGCCGCGATCGCGGCCTGGTACTGTTCCTGCGTGATGAACCGGTTTTCCCGCATGCGCGCCAGCACGTAGTTGCGACGATCGATCGCGTGCTTAAGGTTGTAGAGCGGATTGCCCGTGGTCGGCGACTTCGGCAATCCCGCCAGCATGGCGCATTCGGGCAGGGTCAGCTGATCGAGCTTCTTGCCGTAGTAGAACTCGGCCGCTGCGGCCACGCCGTAGGCACGGTGGCCGAGAAAGATCTTGTTGAGGTAAAGCTCGAGGATTTCGTCCTTGGTCAATTCGTGTTCGATGCGAAACGCGGTGAACATTTCGATCAGCTTGCGCGTATAGCTCTTTTCGGGGCTGAGGAAGAAATTGCGGGCGACCTGCTGGGTGATGGTCGAACCGCCTTGCGCCTTGTTGCCGCCGGTGATCAACACGTGCCATGCCGCGCGCGCCGTGCCTTCCCAGTCGACGCCGGGTTGGTGGTAGAAATCCGCGTCTTCGGCCGCGAGGAAGGCGTCCTTCAACTGCGCGGGGACCTGGGCGATCGTCACAGGAATGCGGCGGGTTTCGCCGAACAGCGCGATCAATTTCCCATCGGAGGATTCGACGCGCAAAGGCACCTGCAACTGCACGTCCTTCAGCGAAGCCACCGAAGGAATGCGGGGGGAGATGAGCCAGTACGTGAAGCCCGCCACCAGCACGCCGGCCAGAAACAGCCCGAGCAACAGCATCGCCACGATTTTGAGCAGGCGTTTCAGGATGTGCATTCAGGGGTCTCTCGAAAGCGTGCGTTTGCCTCGTGCCCCTCGACTCGAGAGGCAATCCGGCCCGTCGAACAAGGGTCGGATCGGGCCGTGGATCGTGTGCGGGCCCATGCGCAGCGAAGCCGATCGTCCATCGAGATGGCTAGTTGTGATCGCAGTCAAATACGGCGCCGTACCGTTCCGAGTATAGATGTTCGCCGCTGACACGGCGAGAAATCGGGGCTTGCTTTTTTGCCGGCGAGGCGGGGATGAAAAGGTGATTTTCCGGTACCGGCAAAACTGAGACGCAGATTCCGGAACGGAAAAATCGGTCTGCGCCGTTTCCCGCCGGAAACAGCAAAAATACGTGGAATGTCTTTCTGGATCAGCAGGTTGTAGAAAAATTGGGTACCCGTTGATATTTCGTTAACTTTCCGATCTAATGCGGTCGCGCATCTTTCGCTCGTAAGGGCGCGTGGGGAAGGGGAAAATTCGTGGGCTTGCTAACGCCAAAGGCTCCGCCGCTGATCGGTGTGGACATCAGTTCTACGGCGGTCAAGCTGCTGCAACTGACACAGGCCGGCGCACGCTACCGCGTGGAGCACTACGCCGTCGAGCCGCTGCCGCCCAATGCGGTGGTCGAGAAGAACATCGTGGAAGTCGAGGCCGTGGGCGATGCCATCCGGCGTGCGCTGGCGCGCACGGGGGCGCGCATCAAGTTCGCTTGCGCCGCCGTGGCCGGGTCGGCCGTGATCACCAAGGTGATCCCGATGCCGGCCGAGCTTTCCGAGGACGATCTCGAGGGCCAGATCCAGGTCGAGGCCAATCAGTACATCCCCTATCCCATCGAGGAAGTCAGCCTCGATTTCGAGAAGCTCGGTCCGGTCAAGGACAACCCCGAACTGGTCAATATCCTGCTGGCCGCCTCGCGTACCGAGAACGTCGACATGCGCGTCGCGGCGCTCGACCTGGGCGGGCTTACCGCCAAGGTGGTCGATGTCGAGGTTTTCGCGATGGAAAACGCGTTCAAGCTGGTCGCCGACCAGCTGACCGTTTCCCGCGATGCGCTGGTGGCGCTGGTGGATGTCGGCGCGACCATGACCACGCTGTCGGTATTGAAGAACCAGCGCACCATCTATTCGCGTGAACAGGTCTTCGGCGGCAAGCAGCTCACCGACGAGGTGATGCGCCGTTACGGCCTGTCCTACGAGGAAGCCGGCATGGCCAAGCGGCAGGGCGGCCTGCCGGAATCCTACGAGATCGAAGTGCTGGAGCCGTTCAAGGAAGCGATGGTCCAGCAGATCAGCCGTCTGCTGCAGTTCTTCTTCGCCGGCAGCGAATACGGCAAGGTCGACCAGCTCGTGCTGGCCGGCGGTTGCGCTTCGATCGTCGGCATCAGCGAGATGGTCGAAGAGCAGATCGGCGTGCCGTGCGTCGTGGCCAATCCGCTGGCCAGCATGTCGCTGTCGCCGCGATTGCAGGCGCAGACCCTCGCGCAGGACGCGCCGGCGTTGATGATCGCGTGCGGCCTGGCCCTGAGGAGCTTCGACTGATGGCCAGAATCAACCTCCTTCCCTGGCGCGCCGAGCGGCGCGAACAGCGCAAGCGCGAGTTTTTCATGCAGCTCGGCGCCGCGGCCCTGGCCGCGATCGTCGTGGCGGGCCTGTGGTACCTCTTCATGGATGCCCGCATCAGCAACCAGAATGGCCGCAACGATTACTTGAGTGGCGAGATCAAGCAGCTCGACGCCAAGATCACCGAGATCAAGGATCTGCAGAAGACCAAATCGCAGTTGCTGGCGCGCAAGCAGATCATCGAACAGCTGCAGGAAAACCGCGCGCAGATGGTGCACCTGTTCGACGAGCTGGTGAAAACCATCCCGGACGGTGCGCGGCTGACTTCCCTGAAGCAGAACAACCAGACGCTGACGCTGGACGGCGTGGCGCAGTCCAACGCCACCGTGGCGGAGTACATGCGCCGGATCGAGGCGTCGCCGTGGCTGGGCTCGACCGACCTGATCAAGACCGAAAACAAGCACGGCGACAGCCGCACGCCTTACGAGTTCGAGCTGGTCGTGCATCTGGACAAGCCCAAGACGGACGCATCCGCGGCTCCGGCCGCGGCCGGCAGCAGTGGAACGGATGATTCCGGCGCGCCGGCAGCGGGCGCGAGCGCCGCGCCGGCGGCTTCCGCGGCGATGGCCGAGGCTGCCGCCAAGCCGGCCGCCCCGGCGAGCAAGGGGGGGGCCGCGCAATGAAACTGATCGACGATCTGCGCAACCTCGACCGCAACAACATCGGCGGCTGGCCGCGCTCGGTCAAGGTTTTCTTCACGGCGCTGGTGGTCGTGGTGATCCTGCTGGTCGGCTGGTATTTCTTCATCAGCGGCCAACAGGACGACCTCGCGAGCGCGCAGGCGAAGGAAGTCCAGCTCAAGCAGGAGTTTTCCTCCAAGCAGGCCGAGGTCGTGAATCTCGAGGCGCTGAAGGCCCAGCTTGCCGAGATGAACAACCTGCTGCGCCAGATGTTGCGGCAGTTGCCCAGCAAGACCGAAATGCCGGCGTTGCTGGTGGACATTTCGCAAACCGCGTTGTCCGCCGGTCTGGAAACCGAATTGTTCCAGCCGGGCCCCGAGCAACCCAAGGAGTTCTACGCGGAACAGCCCATCGGCATCCGCATGCAGGGCACCTACCATCAATTCGGCACGTTCATCAGCGGGGTCGCTTCGTTGCCGCGGGTGGTGATCCTCACCATGCACGATGTGTCGTTGCATCCGCAGCAGGCGAGCGGCAACAAGGATGCGCCGCCCCCCGGTGGCCAGCTTGTGATGGAAGGGACGGTCAAGACCTATCGCTATCTGGGCGATGAGGAAACGGCCGCGGCTACCGGCGGCAAGCCGGCCAAACCGGCGACGGGAGGGAAGTGAGCATGCGTACCATACTCACCCGCCTGTCGCTTGCAGGTGCCGTCGCGGCGATGTTGCTCGGCCTGGCCGCGTGCAGCGGACAGGGCGACCTGCAGCAATGGGTCACACAGGAGAAAGCCAAGAAGGGCGCTCCGTTGCCGCCGCTGCCGGTGCTCAAGACCTTCGAAAGCTTCGTCTATCAGGACCAGGACAAGCGCGATCCGTTCAGCCCGGGTCCCACCGAAGTCGCCAGTTCGCTCAACGCTCCGGGCCCGCATCCTGACCAGAACCGCGTGCGCGAACCGCTGGAATCCTATCCGCTCGACAGCCTGAAGATGGTCGGCACCATCGGCGGCAAGGGCGGCATCGAAGCGCTGATCAAGGATCCGCAGGGCGTGATCCATCCGGTCCATGTCGGCAATTACATGGGGCAGAACTACGGTCACGTTACTGCGATCACCGAAGACCATGTCGATCTTTCCGAACTGGTGCCCAACGGCACCGGCGGCTGGATGGAACGCGACGCGACCATTGCATTGGGTGACAAATGAAGTCCATTGGGGATGATGTCATGATCATGAGACCCGCTCATTACACCGGCCGCACCGACGCGCGCCCTGTCCGGCCGCACGGCACGCCCGTGAAAGCGCCCGGGAGGAAGATCGTCGCGATCGTCGCCTTGCTGGGCGCCTTCGCATGCGCTCCCGCATTCGCGGCCAATACGCTGCAGGACATGACGTCCTCGGCGTTGCCCGATGGCAAGGTGCAACTGACGCTCAAGTTCGCGCAACCGGTCGCTGCCCCCCGTGCCTTCAGCACCGACAATCCGCCGCGCATCGCCCTGGATTTCGCCGACACGCACAACGGCATGACCCAGCGCAGCGTGGCCGTCAACAGCGGTTCGGCGTCCGCGGTCAGCGCGGTCGAATCCAATGGCCGCACGCGGGTGGTGGTCGACCTGACCCAGCCCTCGGCCTACGTCACCAGCGTGTCGGGCGATGACCTGATCGTCACCATCGGCAACGGCATGAACATGGCAGCGCCCGTGGCTGCGGCCGCGCCGCAGGGTGGGCAGGCGCTCGCGCCGGTACCCGCCGCGCCGCCCTCGCAGATGGCGATGGCCAACGCCGCGACCGATCCCAGCAAGGCCATGCCGATGGCGGCTGGCAACGTGATCCAGACGGTGGACTTCGGCCGTGGCGACCACGGCGCCGGCAAACTGGTGATCGGGTTCGATGCGCCCGGCGCCGCCACCAGCATCCACAACGAAGGCGACCACACCATCATCAACGTGCTCGGCGCCCGCCTTGCCGCCTCGCAGGCGCGCCGGCTGGATGTCACCGACTATGCCACGCCGGTGAAGAGCGTGACCACGCATGCCACCCCGGGCGGGGCAAGCATCGACGTGTTGACGAACGGGCTGACCACGCCTTCCGGTTACCAGAGCGGCAACCAGTACGTGGTCGAATTCGCGCCGCCCAAGCAGGATCTTTCCAGCGTGATCGGCGCGCCCAAGCCCGTCATCTACAAGGGCGGCCGCGTCACCTTCAATTTCCAGGACATCCCCGTTCGGTCGGTGTTGCAGCTGCTGGCCGATGTCTCCGGCACCAACATCGTCGCGTCCGACAGCGTGCAGGGCAACGTCACGCTGCGGCTGGTCAACGTGCCGTGGGATCAGGCGCTCGCCGTGATCCTGCGCGCCAAGAACCTGGACCAGCGCAAGGATGGCAACGTGATCTGGGTGGCGCCGCAGCAGGAACTGGCGACCTACGAGCAGAACATCGCCGACGCGCGCCTGAAGGAACTCGAAAACGCGCCGTTGGTGTCGGACTACATCACGATTTCCTACGGCAATGCCTCGGACATCGCCAAATTGCTGACTTCCGAAACCAAGACCAACAGCGCCGGCGGCGGTGGCGGCGGACAGCAGCAACGCGGTTTCCTCTCCTCGCGCGGCAGCGTTTCGTTCGACGAACGCACCAATACCCTGCTGGTGAACGACACGCCCGAGAAGGTGCAGGAAATCCGGCAGCTGGTCGCGGTGCTGGACAAGCCGGTGCAGCAGGTGCTGATCGAGGCGCGCATCGTGATCGCGACCGACAACTTCGCGCGTGACCTGGGTGCGAAGTTCGGATTCGACACGTTCGGCTACAGCGGCAACCAGCAAGTCCTCGCCGGCCCCACGCTGGGCGACGTCACTTCGCTCAACAAGAGCACCGTGGCGCAGCAGACCGTCGTCCAGCAGAACGCGATCAACCAGCAGGCGGCGTGCAACGCCGGCAACTGCAACAGCTTCGTGCCCGCGCTGGTGCCCGGCATCACCTATCCGGGCGGATTGAACTTCAGCGCCCCGGCCGCTGCTTCCGGAGGCATCGGCAGTTTCGCGGTGGGCATCATCTCCGGCCACTACATGCTCGACCTGGAACTTTCCGCCGCGCAGACCGAAGGTCGCAGCGAGACCATTTCCTCGCCCAAGGTGATCACCGCCAACCAGCAGGAGGCGTTGATCCAGCAGGGCCAGGAAATCGGTTACGTGACCTATCAGAACAGCAGCGGCGGCAGCGGCACCAACGGCACCGCGACCGTGCAGTTCAAGGATGCCGTGCTGGAGCTGCGCGTGACGCCGACGATTACCGCCGACGATCGCGTGTTCATGAAGCTCAAGGTCACCAAGGATGCGATCAACTCGTTCGTGCCCAATCCCGGCGGCGGCCTGATCCCGCAGCTCGACAAGCGCGAGGTGGATACCTCGGTGCTGGTCGACAACGGGCAGACCGTGGTGCTGGGCGGCGTGTACGAGTTCACCAAGAGCATCGACACCGTGAAGGTGCCGTTCCTCGGCGACGTGCCGGTGCTGGGCGCGCTGTTCCGCCACAAGAACAACCAGAACAACAAGGCGCAATTGCTGATCTTCGTGACGCCTCGCATCCTCAACCAGGAAAAGATGGTCGAGTAAACGCCGGTCCTTGCAGACGGTTCGAACGGCGGCGCGGGATTCCCGCGCCGCTTTCTTTTGGCCTCGAGCAGGCGGGCGCAGGCCGCCCCGCACTTCCGGCACGCAAACTTTCGCGCCGGTTTGTGGTCAACTAGGGCGCATGAATACCGAGCCCGCATACTCCGCCGCCGCCGGATCCGTCATTGCGGACGCGCAGGCCGACAACGGCGCCTTGGCCCTGCAGCGGCGCTTCGCCGCCCTGCGCACCGCGCTGGACGCGGAAGTCATCGGCCAGCCCGCACTCACCGAGCGCCTGCTGATCGCCTTGCTGGCGGATGGCCACTTGCTGGTGGAAGGTGCGCCCGGCCTCGCCAAGACGACCGCCGTGAAAGCGCTGGCAACGCGCATCGAGGCGGATTTCCATCGCATCCAGTTCACCCCCGACCTGCTGCCTGCCGACCTCACCGGCACCGACGTGTTGCGTCC
This sequence comes from Pseudomonadota bacterium, assembly GCA_018241145.1. Classification (GTDB taxonomy): domain Bacteria; phylum Pseudomonadota; class Gammaproteobacteria; order Xanthomonadales; family Rhodanobacteraceae; genus 66-474. Next base: position 26,794 of record JAFEEJ010000231.1, read on the forward strand.
GCAAACGGGCCTGTTCGAATTCGAGCGTGGCCCGCTGTTCCACAACCTGGTGCTGGCCGATGAAATCAATCGCGCGCCGGCCAAGGTGCAGTCCGCGCTGCTGGAGGCGATGGCCGAGCGGCAGGTCACCATCGGCCGCCGCTCATGGCCGCTGCCCGGGTTGTTCCTGGTGATGGCCACGCAGAATCCCATCGAGCAGGAAGGCACGTTTCCGCTGCCCGAGGCGCAGCTCGACCGCTTCCTGATGCACGTGCCCGTGCATTATCCGCAGGCCGGGTCGGAACGCGCGATCCTGCGGCTGGCACGCGAACGCGAGCGCGAGGAACTGGTTGCACGCGTGGTGCCGCAACACCTGCTGTCGCAGGCGGACGTGTTCGCCGCGCGCGCGCAGGTGGCCGGTGTCCATCTTGCCGAAGGCCTGGAGGAATACATCGTGCAGCTGGTGCTGGCGACGCGCGACCCCCGGCCCTTCGACCTGAAGCTTGGCGGGAAGATCGCCTGGGGCGCCAGTCCGCGCGCCACCCTCGCGCTCGAGCGCGCCACGCGCGCGCGCGCGTGGCTGGCGGGCCGCGATTACGCACTGCCGGAAGACGTGCAGACACTCGCGCCCGATGTCTTGCGCCATCGCGTATTGCTCGGTTACGAAGCCGAGGCGGAAGGCCTGCGCGTGGACGACGTGGTGGCGCGGTTGCTGGAGCGTGTGCCGTTGCCGTGAACCCGCGGGCGGCGATCGAAGGCGTCACGGCCGTCGGGATCGCCGAGCTGGTGTCGCTGCGCCGCCACGCCTTGCGCGCCCGTGCCGGTTCCGCGCGCACGCAGGTGCCGCTTGCCGGTACGCACGCCTCGCCGTTGCGCGGACGCGGCATGGACTACGCGGAATCGCGCGTGTACCAGCCGGGCGACGATGCGCGCGCGATTGATTGGCGGCGCACGGCGCGCAGCGGCCACCTGCATACCAAACTGTTCCGGGAAGAACGCGAGCGCAGCCTGTTGCTGCTGGTCGACACCCACGCTTCCATGCGCTTCGGCACGCGCACCCGTTTCAAGTCGGTGCAGGCCGCGCGTGCCGCGGCGCTGGCGGCGTGGAGTGCGGCGCGTTCCGGCGACCGCATCGGCGCGATGGCTTTCGGTTCGCTGCGCGATGCGGTGACGCCGCACGGCGGCGTGCGCGGCGTGCTGGGTGCGCTCGGCGCGATCGCGCGCTGGGATGCGCAACCCGGCGCGGCTTCCGAACCGCTTTCCGCGGCGCTGGCGCGTGCGCGCCGGCTGGCGCATCCGGGCAGCCGCGTGCTGCTGCTCACGGACGGAGCATGCACGGACGATGAAACGCGCGTCGCGCTGATCCGCCTGGCACGACGCACCGAAACGCGCGTGCTGATCGTCGCCGACGCACTGGAATTGAATCCGCCGCCGCCCGGCAGCTATGCATTCGAAACCCTGCGAGGACGCATCGGGATGGATCTGCTGTCCGCCGCGGCACGATTGCGTTTCCGCGACGCGCTGTCGCACGGCCAGCGCGCGCTGATCGAGGCTTGCGATGCTTCCGGCACGGGTTGGCGCAGGATTTCCGGCAGCGACGATCCCTTGTCCGCCGTCGCCGCCCTGCTGGAACCGCGGAGGGTGGCGCGATGAGTGCCGCGGGCCCGCAACTGCGCGACATCCACCTGCCGCCGGTGCCGTGGTGGCCTCCGGCATCCGGCTGGTGGGTGCTTGCCGGATTGCTCGCGCTCGCCTGCGCGCTCGGCATCGCGGCGTGGTGGCGCGGCCGGCGCGGCCGGGCGCTGCGGCAAGCGGCACGGCAGGAACTCACCGTTCTCGCCGCGCGCCACGCGCAGGATCACGACGACGTGGCCCTGGCCGCGGGGTTGTCGCATTTGTTGCGGCGGATTGCCTTGTTGTCGAATCCCGGCGTGGTCGCGCACGACGATGCACGCTGGCGGCAATTCCTGCGCGGCGTTGATCGTGCCCGCACGCCTTTCAGCGAGGAACAGATCGAACTCCTGACCACCGCGCCTTACCGGCCGCGCGCATCGTATGACTCGGCGGCGTTGCTCGCGGCGACGCGACGCTGGTGCGAAGACGCCCTCGGCCGGCGCGCGACGCTGCGCGGTTCGCCATGATCCATTTCGCGTGGCCGTGGTTGTTCGCGATGCTGCCGCTGCCGTGGTTGCTGCGTCTCGCGTTGCCGCCCACGGCGCCCGGCGCCGCCTTGTATCTGCCGCATGAACTGGCGCTGTCCGCCACCCTGCAGGCGCGTGGCGCGGCGCGCCGGTGGCGCTTGTGGGTGGCGGCGTTCGCATGGCTGCTGCTGGTCACGGCCGCGGCGCGGCCGCAACGGGTCGCGCCACCGGAGTCCCTGCATCGCAGCGGACGCGCCTTGATGCTGGCGGTGGACGTGTCCGGCAGCATGTCGATCCAGGACATGCCGCTGGGCGCGCAGACGGTGAGCCGCTTCGCCGCCGTCAAGGCGATCGCCGGCGATTTCATTTCGCGGCGCGAAGGCGACGAAGTGGGTCTGGTGCTGTTCGGCACGCACGCCTACCTGCTGACGCCGTTGACCTTCGACACCACCACCGTCGCCAAACAACTGGAAGGCGCCGCGATCGGACTCGCCGGGCGCGAAACCGCGCTGGGCGATGCGATCGTACTGGCCACCAGGCACCTGTCGAAATTGCCGGCGCACCCGCGCGTGCTGGTGCTGTTGACCGACGGCGTGAACACCGCCGGCGCGGTCGCGCCGATGGATGCCGCGCAGCTGGCTGCCTCCGCGGGCGTGCGGATCTACACCATCGGCATCGGTTCCGCGGACTCGCAGACGCTGTCGGTGTTCGGCATGAACCTGCCGGCGCCGGATGACGACCTCGACGTCGCCACCCTCGGCGCGATCGCGCGCGCGACCGGCGGGAAATTCTTCCGCGCCTCGGATGCCGGGCAACTCGCCTCGGCCTATCGAAGCATCGACGCGCTGGAACCACTGGCGAAAGGACAGTCGCTGTTGCGTCCGCGCGAGGAACTCTATCCGTGGCCGCTGGGGCTCGCGCTGTTGATCGCGTTGTCGTTGCTGCCCTGGCCGGTGCCGCGTTCGCGCGCGCGGGTGGTGGCATGATCGCCGACCTGCATTTCCTGCGGCCGTGGTGGTGGTTGCTGGCGTTGCCGTTGCCGCTGTTGCTGTTCGTGCTCGCGCGCAACCAGCGTGGGCGCGCGGCGTTGGCGCGTCTGGCGGACGCGAGCCTGCTGCCTTATCTCATCCGCGACCATGGCGCGCGCGAACGCTGGATTCTCGTGCCGGCCGCGGCGGGCTGGCTGCTGGCGGTGGCGGCGCTGGCGGGTCCGGCGTGGCAGCGCCTGCCGGCGCCGCTGTACGCCAATGGCGCCGCGCGCGTGATCGCGCTGTCGTTGTCGGACGACATGCGCGCGCAGGATCTGAAGCCCGACCGCATCACGCGCGCGCGCTTCGCGGTGCACGACCTGCTGGATGAAGCGGGCGATGCGCGCACCGCGTTGATCGGTTACGCCGGCGATGCCTTCGTGGTCGCGCCGTTGACCCCGGACAAGGCGACCGTGCTGAACCTGCTGCAGGCTTTGGGTCCCGATGTGATGCCCGTGCCCGGCAACGACGCCGCGCGCGCGATCGACCAGTCGCTGGAATTGCTGCGGCAGGCGCACGTGCAGGGCGGCGAAATCGTGCTGGTGACGGATGATGCATCGACGAAAGCCGTTGCGGCGGCGCGCGCGGCACGCGACGCCGGCGTGCGCGTGGACGTGCTCGGCATCGGCAGCGCGCAGGGCGCGCCGGTCCCGCGGGCCGATGGCGGATTCGAACGCGATGCCGCGGGCAATGTCCGCATCGCCTCGCTGCACGACGGGATCTTGCGCGAAATCGCGCGTGCGGGCGGCGGAACCTACGCAGCGCTGGGAGACGGCGGTGAGGGAACCGCCATGATCGGCGCGCCGGTCGCGTCCCGATCCACGACGGCGAGCCGACAGCGCGCCGATTTGTGGGCCGATGCCGGCGCGTGGTTGCTGTTGCCGCTGTTGCCGCTGGCGGCGCTGGCATTCCGGCGCGGCTGGATAGGTCTGCTGGCGCTGTTTTTCCTCGTTCCGCAGGCGCGTGCTTCCACGTGGGACGGTTTGTGGTCGCGCCCGGACCAGCGCGCGTTGCATGCGCTGCGCGACGGCGATTACGCGCAAGCGCGCAAGCTGGCGCAGGACGGGCAATTGCGAGGCGCGGCGGCCTATCGACAGGGAGATTACGAAGCCGCGGCGCGCGAATTCTCCCGGGGCGAAAGCGCGCAGGCGCAATACGATCTCGGCAATGCACTGGCGAAGGACGGCAAGTACCAGGATGCCATGGCCGCCTACGACCGCGCGTTGCAACGCGATCCGCGACTGGCGGACGCGCACGCCAACCGCAAGGCCGTGCAGGAGTGGTTGCGGCAGCATCCGCCGCCGCCGCAACCGAAGAACGCGGATGGCGCGCAAGGCAGCGACGAAAAATCGCGGCAGGGCGGCGGCAAGAGCGGACAATCCTCCAAAGGGCCGTCGGGCCAGCAGAACCAGCAGGGCCAGAGCAACCAATCGCTGGCGCAGAACCAGCGCGCGCAGGCGGGCGCCGGTTCCGGCAGCGCGCGCGAATCGGGCAACGCCGACAGCGCGAAAGACCGGGCGCAGGCCGGCGACCAGCGCAACGGCGACAGCGGCGCTTCGCTGGCGGAAGACAATCGCCAGCGCGAACAGGAACGACGCGCGCAACAGGCATTGCAGCAAACGCTGGCGCAGCGTGGCGCCTCGAAACGCGATGGCGGTGCGGATGCTCGCGGCGCCTATGCGCTGGGCGCCGAATCCTCGGCGCAGGACGGCAAGTTCGATGCGCAGCAGCGCGCCATGCTGGACGCAGTGCCGGACGATCCCGGCGCGTTGCTGCGGCGCAAGTTCCTGCTGGAATGGCAGCGACGCCACGGCCAGGCGCCGGACGACCAGGAGCCATGACGATGCGACGTTTCGGGTGGCTGCTGCTGGTGATCGCGATGGCCGCGCAGGCAGCACCCGCGCCGACCAACACGGCGTTGCACGCGTTCCTCGATCGCGACCACGTGGCGCTGGGCGACACGGTGACGCTCAACCTCGAAGGCGCGGATGCATCCGCCGCCACACCGGACCTGTCGCCGCTGCAAAAGGATTTCGACGTGCTCGGCACCTCGAGTTCCAGCAAGGTGGAGAGCGTCAACGGGGTCACGCGCAGCAGCACGCAATTCGGCATCGCCTTGCGGCCGCGGCATGCCGGGACGCTCGCGATCCCCGCGTTGCGGCTCGGCAACCGCCAGTCGCAGCCCTTGACCTTGCAGGTGGATGCGGCGCCGCAAGGCGCACTGGGCAAGGCGGGCGATCCGGTCTTCCTCGAAGACGGCGCGGATACCGGCACGCCGTACGTCGGACAACAGATCGTCTACACGTTGAAGCTTTTCTATTCCGGCAACCTCACCGGCGGCCAGCTGGATGAACCCACCGCCGACGGCGCGCAGGTGATCCATCTCGACGGCGACGCGCGTTACCAGACCGTGCGCGATGGCCAAACCTACCAGGTGGTCGAACGGCATTACGCGGTGGTCCCGCAGCACGCCGGGCGCGTGGTGGTGCGCGGTGCGACCTTCACGGGCCAGATGCTTGCCTCCAGCCGCGGCGATCCTTTCGATGCGTTCTTCGACGACGGCAAGCCGGTGCAGGCGCGCGCCGACGATCTTGCGCTCGATGCGCGCGCGCCGCCGGCCAGCGCAGGTTCGCCGTGGCTGCCTGCGCAATCGGTGCAACTGAAGCTCACGGGCATCCCGCCGGACCATCGCGCCAGGGCCGGCGAACCGCTGACGCTGACGCTCAGCGTCGATGCCGTCGGCGCCGGCGCCGCGCAATTGCCGGAGCCGCAACTTCCGCCGTTGTCCGGCGCGCGCGTGTATCCCGACCAGACGCGGGACGCCACGCGCGTCGACGGGAATTGGCTGCACGGCACGCGCACGCGCAGTTTCGCGATCGTGCCCACGCAAGGCGGCACGCTCGCCATCCCCGCCATCACGCTGGACTGGTGGAACGTGGCCGGCGATCGCCCGGAACAGGCGCGCCTGCCCGCGCAGAGCTTGCCCGTAATCGGCGCCGCGGCCGGATCCGCGCAACCGCCGACTGCGGCGTCCACGAACGCCACGCAGACAGCGGCTGCGGCCGGTGATCGCGGCGGCAGTGCCGCGGTGGCCGATTGGCGCGGCATCGCGCTCGCGAGCCTCGCGTTGTGGCTGCTGACGCTGACGGGATTCGCGTGGTGGCGGTTCGCCCGCCGGGCGGACGCGGGCAGCGCGCCGGCAACGTCGAAGACGAATGCCGCAGCCGCGCCGCGCAAACGCGCGCTGGAAGCCGCGCGCCACGGCGATGCACGGACCTGCGAACGCGCCCTGCTGGAATGGGCGCACAGCGAACGCACCGATCTGCGTCATGCCGGGGCGCTGCGCGACGCGCTGGCCGACCCGGCGCAACGGGATGCGTTCGAGCAGTTGCAGCGCGCACGCTGGAAGGAGGGCGATGCGCGTGGCGCGTGCGATGCCGTGGCGAAAGCCTTCGCGCGCGGGTTCGTCTGGCGCGCGCACGCGCACGCGCAGGCGCAGGGCGCGAAAGGCGATCTGCCGCCGCTGTATCCGCAACGACCGTAAACCGTCAGCCGTGAGCCGTGAACCACAAGGAGCGCGGGCTTCGTGCTCTTCCGGTTGACGGATCACGATTCAGGGTTCACCAACTCCAGGTGTAGACGCGCCGCGGCATCGCGCCACCTGCGCGCCATGCCGGCATCGAATGCGCACAGCACGATGCGGCGCGGCGTGCGGATCAGCGTGATGGCTTCCGCGACCACGCTCAAGCCGATCGCCGCCGCGGCTTCGCGCGGATAGCCGTACACGCCGCAACTGATCGCGGGGAATGCGAGGCTGTCGATGCCGTGTTCGCGCGCCAGTGCCAGCGCATTGCGATGGCAGGCGGCGAGCAGCGCGGGCTCGTCGGCTTCACCGCCGCGCCAGACCGGTCCGACCGTGTGGATCACGAAGCGCGCGTGCAGGTCGAAGCCCCCGGTAATGCGCGCCTCGCCGGTCGGGCAACGCACTCCGGGTCGGGTTTCGGGAATCGCGCGGCAGGCATCCAGCAGCCGCGGGCCGGCGGCGCGGTGGATGGCGCCGTCGACCCCGCCGCCGCCAAGCAGCGATTCATTCGCCGCGTTGACGATGGCGTCGACGCGCAGCGTGGTGATGTCGGCGCGCAGGATTTCGATCATGGCGGCGTCGGGGTCGAGTCGTT